>JAGHBK010000052.1 GCA_021161025.1 bacterium
GAATATACAATGTGAAAATTATAATACCCAAATAAAAGGATTAAACCCAGAAGATTTTCCTATTATCCCTCATATAAAAGAAGCTGAAAAAATATCTCTTGAGAATCGCTTATTTTGTCAAGGTTTAGAACAAGTAGTAGGGATTGCTAGTCCTTCAACTACCCGACCTGAAATTTCTGGTGTTTATCTTATTTTTGAGAAAAATTTTGTAAAGATGGTAGCTACAGATAGTTTTAGGTTAGCAGAAAAGACTTTTTATTATAAAGCTCCTTCAAATCTCCAACATCAATATAAATTAATTATTCCCCAAAAAGCAGCTAGAGAGTTGGTAAATATTTTTGGAGGAGGATTAGGAGAGGGTTTAAATATTTACCTTTCTCCAAATCAAATTTGTTTTGAACAAATTATGCCAGAAAGCGCACCCCATCCACACATTCAATTTCTTTCAAGATTAATTGAGGGAGAATATCCAGACTATCAGGAAATTATCCCTAAAAAATATGAAACCCAGATAATTATTCAAAAAAATGAATTTTTAAACCAAGTAAAGACAGCTAGCCTTTTTAGTGGAAAAATTAATGAAATTAAGTTAAAAGTATCACCAAAAAAGAAAAGGGTGATTGTGTTTTCTCAAAGTCCAGATTTAGGAGAATATCAAAGTTTTTTCCCAGCAAAGATTACCGGAAAAGAGATTGAGATTTCTTTTAATTATAGATTTTTAATAGATGGGCTTTTAAATATTAAAAGCCCAGAAGTGGTTTTTGAGTTAACAGGAGTAGAGGGTCCTGGAATGTTGAAGCCTTTAGGGGATGAAACCTATTTTTATATTGTGATGCCTATTAAATCTAGTTAGTATTCTGGTTTGGTAAATTCTTCTTTTGGGAATTTCTGTAAAACTTTTTCCATGAATTCATGGAAAATTGGACCTGCTATTGAAACAGCGGGTTTTTTGACCATTGAAGAATTGTCATTGTTTCCTACCCAAACCCCCACTACTAAAGATGGTGTATATCCTATAGTCCAAGCATCTTGGTAATATTGTGTTGTTCCAGTTTTTACTGCTACTTGATAATTTTTAAAATATAGTGGTGAGTGTAAACCAAACATCGGAGCTCTAGCTGTATTATCCGACAATATATCATTTACCATTCTGGCTACATTCGCTTCTAAAACTCTTTGGGGATCGCTTTTATTTTCTTTAATTATGTTACCTTTTGAATCTTCAATTCTTAAAATCGATATTGGAGAAAACTTTAGCCCTTCTGTTGCAAAGACTCCGTAAGCTGAGGTCATTTCTAATAAATTTACTTCCCACCCACCTAAAACAATAGATGGACCAAATGGTGGTTTTAAAGTAGTAATTCCAAGCTCTTTAGCAGTTTTTACTGAATCTTCTAATCCTTGTTCCATATTTTCTAAACCTGCATAATCTCTTAAAACTCTTACCGAAGCTACGTTTATTGATTGAGCTAATGCTTCTCTTAGGGTAATTTCTCCCCTAAAGAGCCCATCGTAATTTTCGGGAATATAAGGTTTTCCTCCCCAAACTCCGAAGTTGGTTTTTTCATCTACAACAATTGTATCAGGAGTAAAACCCTTTTTAAAAGCGGTAGCATAAACAAACGGTTTAAAAGCAGAACCGGGTTGTCTGAGACCCAAAGTAGCTACATTAAAATGAGGTGAAAACTTGCAATTCTTCTGAGGTTCGCAACCTGGAGGATATTCCTCTTTATCATAACCTGCTCCTCCTACCATAGCTAAAACTTCTCCTGTTTTAGGATTAATAGCTACCAGAGCTGCATTATAAGCACCAAATGCTTTATTTCTTTCGACTCCTTTTTCAATTATCTCTTCTGCTAGTTTTTGAAGTTCCCAATCTAAGCTCGTATATATTTTAAAACCTCCCTGTCTTAGAAAGTCTAAACTATAGGTTTTTTCTAATTGTGGTAGTATATACTCTACTGTAAAATAAGGCGCCTTTACACCTTTGGAGCTAACAAACTTTATCTTTGTTTCTTTAGCTTCTTGGAGCTCTTTCTCTGAAATATATCCTAAAGAAGCCATTCTCTCTAAGATATAATTTTTTCTTTCAAGGAGCTCTGTTTCGTTGCGATAAGGAGAAAGATAACTGGGTGCTCGGATTAAAGCAGCTAAAGTTGCTGCCTCAGGTAAAGTTATCTCAGAGACGGGTTTTTTAAAATAGGTTTGTGCCGCTTCTTCTACACCATATGCATTTTGACCAAAGGGAACTTGGTTTAAATACCATTCCAAAATTTGCTCTTTAGAATAACGTCTATCTAACTCTAAGGCTAAGATAATTTCTCTAATTTTCCTTTCAGGTGTTTTTTCGGTTGTTAAAAAAGTTGATCTAATAAGTTGCTGAGGTATAGTTGAACCACCATAGATAGGTTCTCCGATTTTAATATCTTTTAAAATAGCCCTAAAAATCCCTTTTATGTCTATGCCAACATGATGATAAAAATTTGCATCCTCTGCTACTAAAATTGCATCCTGAAGATGTTTTGGAATTTTATCTAATGTAACATAACTTCTTTTTTCTTCCCCATAAACTTCATATAAAAGCACTGTGCCAGTTCGGTCGTAAACTTTCGTCGATTGAATAAACTGGTGTTCAGTGAATCTTTCTGGTCTTGGCAGGTCTTTGGCAAAATAGATAAAAAACCCTAAACAAATAAGGATTAAAAATATAAAAAAATAACCCAACATCCTTAAAAAGACAGAAAAAAAACCTTTTTTCTTTTTGTAAATTTCTTTTTTACTTTTCCTTTTTGCCATCATCTCGATTTTATTTTATGATAAAGAATATGAACCCCAGTAGAAAATCCTCAAACAAACACTTCTATTCTAATATTAGAACGCCTAGAGAACAAGGCAAGTTTTCTAACGGGGTGAAAATAAATACCAATTTAAAAGAAATAGAAGAGGTTTTAACAAAAGGTGTTGAAAAAATTTTACCGAGCAAGAAAAAATTAAAAGAATTAATGCGAAAAAGGAAAATTCGTCTTTATTTAGGTATTGATCCGACCTCTCCTTATCTACATTTGGGTCATACTATACCTTTAAGAAAACTCAGAGGGTTTCAAAAATTAGGACATGAAGTTATTTTAGTTTTTGGCACCTTTACAGCTCAAATAGGAGACCCTACCGGAAGAGATGAGAAGAGAAGACCACTCTCTCTTCAAGAAATTGAGAAAAATATGGCCACCTATAAAAAACAAGCCTCGAAGGTTCTTGATCTTTCCAAGGCAAAAATTCGATATAATGGAGATTGGTTATCCAAACTAACATTTAAGGAAGTGATTGAACTTTGCTCACATTTTACTATTTCACGACTTTTAGAAAGAGAAATGTTTCAACGTCGCCTAAAAAAAGGAAAAGAAGTCTGGGTGAGTGAGTTTTTGTATCCTCTCTTGCAAGGATACGATTCTGTAGCAATGGATGTGGATTTAGAAATAGGGGCAAGCGATCAATTATTTAATATGCTGATAGGCCGAAAGTTAGTAAGAATATATAAAAACAAAGAGAAATTTGTATTAACAACTCCAATGTTACCAGGTTTAGATGGAAGAAAAATGAGTAAGACTTTTAAGAATACAGTTAATATATTAGATACTCCAAATGAGATGTATGGAAAATTAATGTCTTTGAGAGATGAATTAATAATTCAGTATTTTACATTATGTACTAATCTTTCTCAAAGAGAGATAAAGGAAATTGAAAAAAATCTGAAGAAGGGAAAAGTTAACCCTCGTGATGTTAAGGCAAGGTTAGCTAGAGAAATAGTTGCCATCTATCATAGCAAAAAAGCAGCAATTTTAGCTGAGAAAGAGTTTGAGAGAGTTTTTAAAGAAAAGAAATTACCTACTCATCTTCCTGAGGTAAAAGTTAAAGGAAAAGTTTTCAATGTTTTAAGGCTTTTGGTAATTACAAATTTAGCCTCTTCAAATTCAGAAGCTAAAAGGTTAGTGTTACAAGGTGCAGTCAAAATTGATGGAAAGATAGAAAAAGATTGGAAGAAAAAAATAAAAATAGAAAAAGGAACCATTATTCAAGTTGGAAAGAGAAAATTCTTAAAGTTAAAATAGCAAAACCCCCGCAGAGATGCGGGGGTTAATTTTTACCATTCTTCATCTTCTTCTTCTTTTTCAATTTCCTCACTCTCGCCTTCTTCCTCTTCCTCTTCTGCACCTTCTTCTTCCCATTCTTCCTCTTCTTGATTTAAAAATGGATAAAAGGTTTTATCACTGATCATGATAGTAATTTTTTATTTTTATTACCCGACCTTTTAGGCTACCAGTAGATTTTGGAAGCCTAAAAGTATTATAGACACCCAAAAAGGTTTGTCAAGACACCCTAAGGTCTTTTTGAAGAAGATAAGTCAAAGCAATCGCTAAGGCATCAACTGCATCATCAGATTTAGGGAGTTTTTTCAAATTTAATATTTTTTTTACCTGCTTTTTAACAGTTTTTTTTGTTGCTCTACCATAACCTGTAATAACCCCCTTCACTTGGAGTGGAGTGACTTGATATACTGGTAGATTTTTTTTCGCTGCTGTTAAAAGAATTACTCCTTCAGCTTGGCTTACAGGTATTACTGTTTTTGAATTTTTGAAAAAATAGACCTTTTCCATTACTAAAATCTCAGGTCTATGTTTTTTTATTATTTTAGAAAGTTTATTGTTGATTATTTTTAAGCGTTTAGTAACAGGTAAAGCAGAATCAGTTTGAATTGTGCCATACTCCAAGCATTTGAAGACCCTTTTTCTTCTGATCACTCCATAGCCAGTTGTTGCTGTTCCAGGATCAATTCCTAATACGATCATACTTAAGTTTTTAAATTCGAATAAATTTCCTGGACATCTTCTGATTCATCTAAGGCCTCGAAAAGTTTTTCTAAAGCTTCTCTTTCTTTTTCTGGAATTTCAATTTGTTTTTTTGCTACCCAATCTAAAGTGGCATCTTCTATTTTAACTTCTTCCTTTTCGAGGTTTCTTTTAACTTTCTCCAAATCTTCAATTTTTGTATAGATATCTAACAGATCATTATGCCAGTAAATATCTTCAGCCCCCGCTTCAATTGCTTTTAACTCTAAATCTTCTTTTGATTTGACGTCTGGTATTTGGTCCTTAGTATTTACTGTGATTACCCCTTTTCTTTCAAAAAGCCACCTTACTGATCCTTCTTGAGCTAACTTCCCATTGTATTTTGAGAGAATTTGCTTTATTTGTGAAATAGTTCTATTTTTATTATCAGTGATACCTTCTATGATAATAGCTACACCTCCTGGACCGTAAGCTTCAAGTAAAATATTTTCAAAGTGAACGCCTTCGATTTCTCCTGTTCCTCTTTTAATCGCTCGTTCAATGTTTTCTTTTGGCATATTGAAATCTTTAGCTCTTTCAATAGCTATTCTTAAATTAGGGTTAGTCTCAGGATCTGGACCGCCACTTCTTGCAGCAATAGAAATCGCTCTCGAAAGTTTCGAGAAAATTTGCCCTTTTTTTAAATCGGCTGTAGTTTTCTGGTGTCTTATTCTGTGCCAATGAGAATGTCCTGACATACTAATTTATTTTACTTTTTTTATAGATTAAATTCAAACATCTAAAAGTTCTAAAATGTTTAACTTACGATGTTAAACATAATATAGAGACTTGACAAAATTTCCAGAATTTGATATTATATAAAAGCAGCCCGGAGCTAGGAACTTCTTTTTGTGGGTAATCTGGAGCTTTCTGGATTATTCCTCAGAGAAGTTCTGGCCTAAGATGTTTATTTGGTTTCTCCGGGCTGATTTTTATTCCCCCGATACCCTTTCTACTTCTTCAATTGTAGTGATTCCATCTAAAACTTTTAATAAACCGTCTTGTTTTAATGTAACCATTCCTTTTTTAATTGCCTTTTCTTTGATAGCGGCAATAGAAGGTGAAGTTAAAATGAACTTTTCCATTTCTTCGTCTAAAAGAAATGCTTCGAAAATTCCTGTTCTCCCACGATATCCCGTAAAATTACAATCTTTACAACCTATAGCTTCTGGGATCTTTAGTTCTTTAGTTAATTTCGGAGTCTTTATTTTTTTAGGAAGTTTTTTTAATTCTTTTTTTAATTTATTTAACTCCTCTGAGGAGATTTTTCTTTTTTTAGAGCATTTTTTACAGACCTTTCTTAATAATCTCTGGGCAACTGCCATATTAATAGCCGGACCGATATCGGCACTTTTTGCTCCCAGGTTTATTAATCTTGCAATTGTTCCTGCGGCATCGTTTGTGTGTAAGGTTGTTAGAACCAAGTGCCCTGTTAAGGCAGCCTGGATGGCAATTTTAGCAGTCTGGGTATCTCTTATTTCCCCTACCAAAATAACATCAGGGTCTTGGCGTACTATTGCCTTTAAGCCATTTGCAAAATCGTATCCTTTGGCTGGGTTGACCTGAGTTTGAGAAATACCTTTTAGGTGATATTCAATCGGATCCTCAATAGTGATAATTTTTATTTCTGGTCTTTGTATTTTTTTTAAAAAGGCATAGAGAGTAGTAGTTTTACCAGAACCTGTGGGACCAGTTACAATGATCATTCCGTTTGGTTTTTTGATTTCTCTGTTAAAGATTTCCAACAACTCTTTTCTTAATCCTAATTCTTCAAGCGAAATTAAATTTTTTGGATTTAAAATTCTCAGAACAACGGATTCGCCGTACTCAGCGGGAAGTGTGGAAACTCTAATTTCAATTAAGCTCTCTTTTAGAGAAATAGAAAATCGGCCATCTTGTGGTTGATCAGAAATATTTAGTTTAATTCCTGAAATGAGCTTTATGCGAGTTAAGATTTTTTGATAAATTTCTAAGTTAAAATCTGTCACATCTTGTAAAATTCCATCGACTCTTATTCTTAAATGAGCATATTCTTCTCTGGGTTCCAAATGGATATCAGAAGCTTGTAATATGATTGCACCCCCCAAAAGAAGTTCTAAGATTTCTGTAATTTCTTCTTTAAGAGTTTTCTTTATTTTTTCTTTAAAATCCGGAATGTTTTTAACTTCTCTTTCTATCTCCACGAGCGCTGTCTTTGGTATTTGTAAACTACCTTTTAATTTTTTTGAAATTTGATCCATGAAAAGATAAAATAAAATAATCTGCTTTTAAAAGCTTATCTTAATTTCTCGAAAAAGTCAAACAATTACTAAAGTCTTTTGTGAAGAGCGAATTTATAACAAAAAATTCGAAACAAACAAGAAAATTAGGCGAAATTTTAGGCAAAGAAGTATTAAAAACTCTACCCAAAAAGAAAGCTCTTGTTTTTGGTTTATTAGGAGATTTAGGAGGAGGAAAAACTACATTTTTAAAAGGATTTGCAAAGGGGTTAGGAATAAAAGAGAAAATTTTAAGTCCAACTTTCATTCTGATGAAGAAATTCCAAATTCCGAACTCCAAAACCCAAATTCCAAAATTTAAGTATTTCTATCATATCGATTGTTATCGTATTCAGAAACCACAGGAAATTTTGAGTTTAGGTTTTAAAAAAATAATTTTTGATTCACAAAATGTCGTCGCTATTGAATGGGCAGATAGAATTTTAAAGAAAATGCCCAAGGGAACAGTATGGATTAGCTTTGAGTTTCTCGATAAAGATAAAAGAAAGATTACTGTTTCGAACACAAAAAGTAAAAAATGGAAATAAAAAATAAAAAACAATCTAAAAAGAAAAAATTCGTTGTTATTGATGCTAACTCTGTTATCC
>JAGHBK010000086.1 GCA_021161025.1 bacterium
ATTAAAACATTGAAAGATTTTGAAGTTTCTGGAAAAAAGGTTTTGGTAAGATGTGACTTTAATGTGCCTCTCTCTGAAACGGGAGAGATTTTAGATGATTTTAGGATAAAAAAAACCCTTCCTACGATTGAATATCTTCAAGAAAAAGGCGCTAAAACGATTTTAATAAGCCATTTAGGAAGACCACAAAAAGAAATCTCAAATCTCAAATCTCAAATCTCAAATCTGAAGAAATATAGTTTGAAACCTGTTGCTAAAAGATTAGGAGAGTTATTAAAAGTGAAAGTTAAATTTTTATCAGATTGTATTGGGCCTAACGTCAAAGCAGAAATAGAAAAGATGAAAGAAAGAGATGTGGTTTTATTAGAAAATCTGAGATTTTATAGAGAAGAAAAAAAAGGAGACGAAGAGTTCGCAAAAAAACTGTCTGATTTAGCCTCTCTTTATATTAACGATGCTTTTGCTAGTTGTCATAGAGATCATGCTTCCATTTCTAAGATCCCTAAATTTTTAGAATCAGGGGCCGGCTTTTTATTGTTAGAAGAAGTAAGGGTATTAAGTCAGATAATAGAAAATCCAGAAAAACCTTTAGTTGCAATCTTTGGTGGTAGAGAGGCAGATATTAAAGCCATGGAGAGGCTCTCAGGCTTAGCAGATTTTATATTGACCAATTGTTTAGTGGCAAGGGAAATAAAAGAAAAGAACATAGCCTTTCAAAAAAGAGAAAAGATAATTTTCCCCTTCCAGGTTGAAAGTGATAAAGATTCGTTTGATATAGGTCCTAAAACAGTCTCTCTCTTTAAAGAGAAAATAAAAAGAGCAAAGACTGTTTTTTGGTCAGGGCCCTTGGGAAAAATTGAAGAAAAGAGATATCAACGAGGTTCAAAGGAAATAGCAAAAGCTATTTTAGAGAGCGGAGCTTTTTCAGTGGTAGGAGGAGGAGATACAATAAAGTTTTTAAAAGAAATAAAATTAAGAGATAAGTTCTCCCATATTTGCACCGGAGGGAGCGCAATGCTAAGATTTCTCTCGGGCGAAGAACTTCCGGGAATTGAAGCTCTAAAATATGCCAGAGATTAAAAATTTAAAAAAGGCTGCCAAAAGAATTTTGAAAGCTATTCAAGAAAAAGAAAAGATTTTACTTTATGGCGATGCCGACCTTGATGGGGTGGCATCGGTTGTTATTGTAAAAGAGGCAATTGAAAATTTAGGAGGTGAGATAGAAAAGGTTTATTTTCCAGATAGAGAAAAAGAGGGATATGGAATTACAAGAGAAGCGGTAAAAGATTTATTAGACTTTTCTCCTGCTCTATTTTTAACTTTGGATTGTGGAATAGGAAACGTAAAAGAGGTAGATTTAATTCAAGAAAAGGGTTTTGAGGTTATAATTTTAGACCATCATAAGATGTTGCCAGAGGTTCCTAAAGCTTCGATTATCTGTAACCCAAGACAAGAATCTGATTCCTATCCCTTTAAAGAATTAGCTACCGCAGGTATTGCCTATAAATTAGCAAAATGCATGTTTTCTATAGCAGGTAAAGAGTTCGGGGCTGAAAGATTCTTAGAATTAGCAGCTTTGGCAACCTTGGCTGACTTAATGCCACTTAAAGAGGACAACGAGAAAATAGTGAGAGAAGGGATTTTAGCTTTAAAGTTTACAAAAAGAGAGGGATTAAAAGCTTTAATTGAGTTAAAAAAAATGGAAGTGTTTAATATTTTAGAGGTACGTCGTAAAATTGTTCCTCCGTTAAATGCTGCAATGGCTGTTGACCATTTAAGTGAGGCTTATTTACTTTTTACTGAAAAAGATTCTAAAAAAGCAAAAGAAAGAGCTAAAAACTTGATCGAAAAAGCAAAATTAAGAAAAAAAGAAATTATTAAAATCACGGAAGAAGTTATAGAGAGAATGCGGCCTGACGAAGTTATTGTTTTTGAAGGAGATAAAAACTGGCCTTTGGTTTTATTAGGAGCTATAGCATCTCGAATTTGCCAAAAATACAAAAAACCTGTTTTTTTATACAAAAAAAGAAAAGACGCTTCCCCTGGAGCTGTGAGGACTCCAAAGGGAATAGATAGCGTGAAGGCAATGGAGAACTGTAGAGAATTATTAATAACCTACGGAGGGCATCCTCAAGCTTCAGGTTTTAGAATAAAAACTGAAAACTTAGAGAAATTCAAAGAATGTCTATTTAGTTATTTTAAAAATTTAAAACTGTAATCGCTCGGCGAAAGTTGCCTCACTTATTTATTCATATATTCGTAAATATTCGTAATTTCGTAGAGGTTTAAAACGTTCGGCAATCTTTCTCAAAGGACCGCAGAATTCCCCACCGAGTAATTCTGCTTAGTCCTCGCTCGCTCGTCGCCAAAAGGCGACACCATGGTCGCTTGCTGCGGATGTCCTTTGAGAAAGTTGCCTCACTTATTTATTCGTATATTCGTAAAGATTCGTAATTTCGTAGAGGAAGAAATTTCGTAGAGGAAGTAATTTCGTAGTAGTTATGAAGAAGATAATAATTTTTACAGACGGCGGCTCTCGAGGAAATCCAGGACCTGCAGCAATTGGAGTAGTTTTTTGTAATGAAAAGGGAGAGATTATAAAAAAATATTCTGAATTTATAGGAGAAAGAACTAATAATGAAGCAGAATATCAAGCTGTAATTTTTGCTCTTCAAAAATTTAAGCAACTTTTTGGGAAAAAATTAGCCAAAAACTCTGAGGTAGAGGTAAGGACTGACTCTGAATTTTTGGTTTCTCAGCTAAAAGGAAGGTACAAAGTTTTAGATGAGAAAATTCAACCTTTATTTTTAAAAGTTTGGAATTTAAAGTTAGATTTTAAAAAAGTAAAATTTCTACTTATTCCTCGAACTAAAAACAAAATAGCTGATAACTTAGTTAATGAAGCCTTAGATCAAGAAAAAAGAACTCAGAAACTACTTTAGAAAGTTGACGAAAGGATTTAAATAAGGTAAGATAAAAAGAGAGGTCCAGATAGGCTAGGTAATCGCCTTTAAACCAAATTGGTTTAGGGGAGGAAAGTCCGAACACCCTCCCGCTTCTAGCGGGATAAAAAGATAGTGGGTAACACCCATCGCCCTATTAGAAGGTAGTTTTTCTAATGGGGTAGAGGTGCGAACAGAGACGTTCTGAGGCGAAAGCCAAAGAACATCCTGTATTTTTACAGGATGAGTCCCGAAGGTAACTTCGGGAGTGAAACGGCTAAATCCTTATCGGGTGCAAGAGCAAACCCCGAGAGATAAGTTTATGTTATCTCAGGGGAAAAGGTAGCTCGCACGAGCTAGGGAGTAATCTCTAGCCCAGATAAATGATTACCACCCCCCACCACTTTATGTGGATTTCCGATTTAGTTATTAACTGTGAATTCGAAATAATTTTGTAAGACTCACTTCGGATGTCCGTATAAAGTGGTGGGGGGTACAGAATTCGGCTTATTGCTTATCTGGACCTTTTAAATTAGAATAAAAAAATGATTGGTAAAATTTTAAATTTCCAATCAAAAAGTATTACCGGAGGAGCTTTCATTTTAGCCCTCTTTTCTTTATTCAGTAGATTTTTAGGTTTAGTCAGGGAATGGCTCCTAGCAGATAAATTTGGAGCCACCCAAAATCTTGATATTTACTTTACTGCTTTTAGGATTCCTGATCTTGTTTATAATGTTTTAGTTGCCGGAGGAATTGTTGTCGCCTTCTTACCTCTATTTTCTGAAGCTTTTTCCAAAGATAAAAAAAGAGCTTGGGAATTTACTTCTAATTTATTAAATATTTTTTTAGCCTTTCTCGTTTTAATTTCTTTTCTTTTGTTTTTGTTTACTCCCCAGCTTTTGAAATTAATTGCTCCTGGCTTTTCCAGTATTGCGCGAGAGAAATGTGTTATTCTAACAAGATTAATGCTTTTGAGCCCGATATTTTTTACTTTATCTAGCATTTTTTCTGGAATATTGCATTATTTTAATCGTTTTTTAGTTTATGGATTAGCTCCTGTTCTTTATAATTTAGGGATTATTTTTGGAATTTTATTTTTATCTCCTAAATTTTCAATTTTAGGAGTAGGAATGGGAGTAGTTTTAGGAGCATTTTTTCATTTTTTAATTCAGGTACCTTCAGCAATAAATTGTGGTTTTCAATATAAGGGGGTTTTTAATCTCAAAGATTCCCAAATCAAAAAAGTTCTTTATTTAATGTTTCCCAGAATTTTTGCCACCACTGCTCAACAGATTAATTTAATAGTTATTACTGCTATTGCCTCCACTTTAACTGAGGGCTCAATTTCCATTTTTAATTTTGCCAACAACCTTCAGTTAATACCTGTCGGGATTTTGGGTATTCCTTTTGCTATGGCTGCCTTCCCCAGTTTTACCAAATTTCAGGCAGAGAAAAAGAATAAAGAGTTTCTTGAAAATTTTCAGTCTGTATTTTTTAAAATTTTATATACTATAGTTCCTATCACAATTTTTATTTTCTTTTTTAGAAGAGAAGTCATTGGTTTTATTTTAGAACACGGTAAGTTTTCTGGTGTATCAGCCCAACTTACAGCAAGCACATTGGGGATTTTCTGTTTTGGGCTTTGGGCACTGACTTTAATTCCACTAATTTTAAGAGCTTTTTTTGCTTTGAAAGATACCAAAACTCCAACCATTATCGCTGTCTTTACTGTAATTTTAAACATTGGATTAAGTTTGTATTTTGTCTCTATTTTAGGAAAAGATGGTCAACTTCAATTATTTTTCAGAGAAACCTTTAGACTTTTTGAAATTAAAAATATTCAGGTTTTAGGCTTGCCTTTGGCTTTTTCAATCTCTTCTATTTTGCAATTTCTCTTACTTTTATTTTTTCTTTGGAAAAAACTAAAACCAATTCTAATAAAATAAAGAAATGAAAAACATTAGGAATTTTGTGATTATAAGTCACATAGATCACGGAAAATCTACTTTAGCTGATAGATTTTTAGAGTTGACAAAAACTATACCTCCAGAAAAGATGAGACCTCAATTTCTGGATTTAATGGATTTAGAAAGGGAAAAGGGAATTACCATTAAGCTCCGCCCTGTACGGATGGAGCTTGAAATTCCAAATTCCAAAATCCAAATTCCAAATGATTTAGGAATTAGACATTCAGATTTAGAAATTCCAAGTTCAAAATTTATTCTGAATTTGATAGACACCCCAGGGCATGTTGATTTTTCTTATGAGGTTTCGAGGTCTTTGGCAGCTGTGGAGGGTGCGATTTTGTTAGTTGATGCTACAAAAGGCATTCAAGCTCAAACAATCTATAATTTAGAATTAGCTAAAAAACAAAAATTAAAAATCATTCCTGCTGTTAATAAGATTGATTTATCACAAGCTCAAATAGAAAAAACACAAATGGAATTAGCGATCTTGGTGAAGGTACCAAAAGAAGAAGTTTTTCTGATTTCGGCAAAGTACGGAACTAATGTTGAAAACCTTCTTAAATCTCTAATCGAGAAATTTCCTCCTCCAAAAGGCGAAGAAAAAAAACCATTAAAAACTTTAATTTTCGACTCAAAATACGATCCTTACAAAGGAATAATAGCCTATGTTAGGGTTTTTAATGGAAAGGTGAGAAAAAATGACACTTTTTATTTAATTCAAAATAAAATAAAAGGGAAAGTAAAAGAGGTGGGGATTTTCAAACCAGATTTAACCCCGACAGAAGAGCTAAAGGCTGGAGAGATAGGCTATATTGCTACTGGGATAAAGACACCTGAAAAAGTAAGGGTAGGAGATACCTTAATTAAAATTCCAAATTCCAAATTCCAAATTTCAAAGTTGGAAGTTGAACCTTTGCCAGGGTATAAAGAACCAAAACCGGTTGTTTTTACGAGTTTTTACCCTGAAAATGCCTCAGATTATGATTTACTAAAGAAAGCTTTGGAACAACTTAAATTAAACGACGCTGCTTTAACTTTTGAACCAGAAATGAAAGAAAGTTTAGGAAGAGGTTTTCGGTGTGGTTTCTTAGGTTCTTTGCATGCTGAAATTACTTCGGAAAGATTAAAAAGAGAATTTGGTTTAGAATTAGTTATTTCAAAACCTCAGGTTTCTTTTAAGGTTATTGATAAAAAGGATAGAGAGATTTTTGTCTTTTCAGCTGCTGATTGGCCAGACCCCACTCAAATTAAAGAAACCCAAGAGCCTTGGGTAAAATTAGAAATTCTCACCCCTCCTGAATTCTTGGGTCAGGTTTTAAAACTCCTGAAAAGTTTTGGAGGAAATCAGGTTGGAAGTAAATATCTGTCTTCGGGTAGGATACTTTTAATTTATGAGATTCCCTTAAGAGAGATTATTGTTGATTTTTATGACAAACTTAAAGGTGTAAGCCAAGGATTTGCTTCTATGAATTATGAAATTTTAGGGTACAAAAAAGCAGATTTGGTAAAAGTAGATATTCTAATTGCTGGGAAAAAAGAAGAAGCACTTTCTATGATTGTGCCGAGAGATAAAGCTTATCAGGAAGGTAAAAAAATAGTTCAAAAACTAAAAGAACTCTTGAAACCTCAACTTTTTTCTTTACCTATTCAAGCTGCTCTATATGGAAAGATTATCGCTAGAGAAACCCTTCGAGCTAAAGGAAAAGATGTAACCGCTCCTTTGTATGGGGGAGATTATACCAGAAAGAAAAAATTATTAGAAAAACAAAAAGCTGGTAAGAAAAAATTAAGCAAAGAAGCCAAAATTAAAATTCCTTCAAAAACCTTCTTTCAAATCTTTAGGAGTTAGTAAATTTATTGAAAGTAAAGAAGGATTTTGTTAAAATAAAGGAACCACTAAAAGTAAAACAGTACTTAAAATCACCAAGATTACTATAATTGTCCAAACTGTTTTAGAAATTTTTTTAAGTGAAAATGCCATATAG
>JAGHBK010000043.1 GCA_021161025.1 bacterium
AAATTTTTCTTTCTCTTTTTTCAAAGCGAAAATAGATAAAATTTTTTCTTGAGGAGAAACTTCTAAAAAGTTTGTAATTCCTCTTCCTTTTGCAATTCTAACTCCTTCTGGGATTTCATAAGCTGGAAGTGAAAAAACTTTACCAGAATCTGTAAAAAAGAGGAGAGAATCATGGGTATTAACTGCTAAGAAATGTTCTACAATGTCTTCTCCAATTGTCTTCATTCCTAAAATTCCCTTTCCTCCTCTTCTTTGGCTTTTAAAAACAGATGGTCTTGATCTTTTTATATAACCTCCACTAGTTAAAGTTATAAATGTTCTTTCTTGCGGGATTAAATCTTCCAAGGTGAAATCCTTTACCTTACCAGGATTTACTTTAGTTTTTCTCTCATCTCCAAAGGTCTCTTTTAAATTCTTTAATTCTTTTTTAATTACTTCTTTAATTTTCTTTTTGCTCTTTAAGATAGATTCAAATTCTTTAATTCTTTTCTTTAGTTCTTTCAGTTCTTCTTCTATCTTTTTTCTTTCGAGACGTGCTAGAGCAGAAAGTTTTGTCTCCAAAATTGCTTCTGCTTGAGGAGAAGTTAACTTGAACTTTTTAATTAAATTCTTTTTAGCATCTGCTCTATCTGCTGATTTTTTAATGGTGGCAATAACCTCATCAATTTTAGAAAGACATTTTTTAAGACCTTCTAAAATATGAGCTCTTTCTTTTGCTTTCTTTAATTCATATTTTGTCCTTCTCTTTACTACTTCTTTTCGATGTAAAATAAAATAACCTAAAATATCTGGAAGAGAAAGGGTTTTTGGCTGAATTCCATCCACTAAAGCTATCATGTTTAGATGAAATTTTGTCTGAAGTTCAGTAAATTTATAAAGTGTGTTTAGAACCTTTTTAGGATTTACACCCTTTTTCAACTCAACGACAATTCTCATTCCTTCTTTATCAGATTCATCTCTAATGTCTTTTATTCCTTTGATTTTCTTTTTTTGAACTAAATAAGCGAGGTCTTTGACTAATTTAGATTTTTGAAGTTGATAGGGAATTTCTGAAATTACAATTTCTCTCTTACCTTTTTTTGTAGTTACTATTTCTGCTTTTCCTCTAACAACAATAGATCCCTTTCCTTGAGAATAAGCCTGAATTATTTCTTTTTCATTAAAAATCTCACCTCCGGTTGGAAAGTCTGGTCCTTTAATAAATTGAAAAAGCTCTTTTGTAGTAGCTTTGGGATGGTCTATTAAATAAATCAAAGCATCGCAGACCTCCGAAAGATTATGGGGAGGAATGTTTGTTGCCATTCCTACAGCAATTCCTAAACATCCATTTAACAAAAGTTGGGGTAAGGGAGAAGGTAAAAGTGCAGGCTCTTTTCTTGTTCCATCATAATTTGGGAGAAAGTCTACTGTATCTTTCTCGATATCTTCTAACATTTTTTCCCCAACTTTTGAAAGCCGACATTCGGTATATCGTTGGGCAGCCGGAGGATCACCATCAATTGAACCAAAGTTGCCTTGACCTTCTATCAAAGGATATCTCAAGGAAAAATCTTGAGCCATACGAACCAAAGCATCGTATACTGCCTGATCACCATGAGGATGGTAGCGTCCTAAACAAGCGCCAACCACAGTGGCTGATTTTCTAAATTTTGCATTATGTCTCAGTCCATCCTCATACATTGTATACAAAATCCTTCTATGTACTGGTTTTAGTCCATCTCTGATATCAGGTAAGGCTCGAGAAACAATAACAGACATCGCATAATTAATATAAGACTCTCTCATTTCCTCTGTGATTTCCCGGGAATAAACTTGGCTTATTTTATTTTTTTCTTTTTCTGGGTTTTTGGGCATTTTATTGGTTTTTTAAAACTATAATTTTAGCTTCATTTGGAGAAAGATCTTTCTTTTTAATTTGCAGATTATTAAGAGGTTTGATCGAGTTTACTCCTAAAATCTTTAAAAATTCGTCGAGTTTATTTAGCTTTACTTTTAAACCAGGTAGAGCATAGTGCATTGGTATTGTAATTTTGGGTTCAAGTTGAGACATTATTTTTAAAGCTTCTTTAGCTGAAATAGTAAAATTTCCTCCTATTGGAATCATTAATATATCAACTTGGGGAATTGCCTCTAATTGTTCTGATGTTAACTCATCTTGTCCTAAATCTCCCAAATGACAAAGATACATATCTTCTGCTTTTATTGTGTAAATTGTAATATTACCTCTTTTTTTACCTTTTTGATTGTCATGGAAAGCTGGTATTCCCTGAATGAATACCCCTTTTATTTCATATTCTCCAGGTCCTGAAATTAAAAAGGGATTGCCAGAGATTGCCTCAATGTTGTTGTGGTCATAATGAGAATGGGTAACCAATAAAATATCGGCTGTAAGTTTTCTGGGAAGAGAAAGTCCAATCTCTTTTGAAAAAGGGTCAATTAATAAAATAATGGGATTTTGTTCCCTCTTTTTTATGGTAATTTTAAAACAGGATTGTCCGTACC
>JAGHBK010000015.1 GCA_021161025.1 bacterium
CAAATAAGTGAGGCAACTTTCTCAAAGGACATCCGCAGCGAGCGACCATGGTGTCGCCTTTTGGCGACGAGCGAGCGAGGACTAAGCAGAATTACTCGGTGGGGAATTCTGCGGTCCTTTGAGAAAGGTTGCCGAACGTTTTAATCTTTTACCAATTACGAATTTTTATAATATACGAATAAGAAAGGGTTAATTATTTGGGGGCTGGTGGTGGTTTTCTCCCACTTCCTACTGTTTTTCTTACATTTCCTCTAACGGTACGAGAATTTGTCCTTGTAGTTTGCCCTCTTACCGGAAGACCCTTTGCGTGTCTTATCCCTCGCCAACAACCTATATCTTTTAACCTCTTTATATTCATTATTATATCTCTTTTTAAACTACCTTCAATTTTGTAATTTCTTTCAATGATTTCCTTAAGTTTATTAATTTCTTCAGGTGTTAAATCAGCAGCCTTTCGAGAAGGATCAATACCTGTTTGAATTAAGATTTTTTTACTCAAAGAACGACCTATTCCGAAAATATAGGTCAAAGCTATTTCTATTTGCTTTTGTTCAGGAATATTAACTCCTGCAATTCTTGGCATGTTCCTTCGCCCTTACGGGCTCAGTCAATCTCAAAACTCAAAACTTAAATGTCAAAACTAATAAATAAAGTAAAAAGATTTAAGATTTAAGATATGGATTTGAGATTTGACATTTGAGATTTAAGATTTTTATTATCCTTGTCTTTGTTTATGTTTTGGATTTTTCTTACAAATAACATAGACTCGTCCTTTTCTTCGGACGATTTTACAGTTTTTACAAATCTTTTTTACCGATGGTCTTACTTTCATAAATTAGCTACGAAATACGAAATTTTTACGAATATACGAAATTATCACCTCAAACTAAAATTCATTTTCGTACTTTCGTAGGTCTTTCGTATTTCGTAGAAATTTCATTTTCCCCTATAAACTATCCTCCCCCTTTTATCATCATAGGGGGTCATTTCTACGGTTACCCTATCTCCAGGTAAAACCTTTATTCTATAAATTCTCATCTTTCCAGATAAATGAGCTAAAATCTCCCTTCCATCATCTAACTTCACTTTAAAAGTAGCATTCGGTAAGGCTTCCAAAACCGTACCTTTTTCTTTAGAAACTCCTTTTTTCATTAGTAGTGTTAAAGCTTAACAAAAAAGTCATTTTTAGTCAACCCCTTCAGGTATTTTAAGCCGAATATATATTTTGCTTTCGTCTTGAGGAACCTTTTTTACCCAAAACGGCCAAAATGAAACTGAACTTTTATTGACCTCAGGCCGAGACTCTAAAAACATTTTAGTCTCGTTTAGAGTTTTCCCTTTCAAAACCCTTTTAGTAGTTAGAGTATCGATATCAGAATAAACTATAGCTTTTATTACTAAAGAAAGGGTAGCTTTTCCATTTTCGAAATCAACATTTTTTGCAAAATAATTAATTTTCAAGCTTTCTTGATAAAGTTTTTGATCAGTCGGAATTTGAAAAGAAATATACTGTTTAACAAAATTTTGGATATCTTCCTTTTTAAAAGCTATGGCTTTTTTATGGGCTTTCACTTTAAATGTAAAACTGTCTACTTTCTCCCCAGCATTGGCTGAAGAGGAAGTCTCAATTATCTCAATTTTTTGGAGTGACTCTAAAGCTGTAAATTCAGGAGGAATTTCTTCTTGTAATGCTAAATTACACTCTGTAGTAGCTTTCTCTATGAGTTTTTCTCTAGCATTAGATAAATCTTCCTCAGTCACTACCTGAACTTCCCTTTTTACGCCTCCTGTCATAGGTTGAAAGGATTTCCCATAAAAATAAGTATATCTTGGAGTGCCAGCAAAACCAGGAATAGAGAAAGTGGTAGGTTCAATATTATATTCTTCCCCTGGTTTATCTGCCCTTACTTTAATATCTAAAAACCCAGGTACAAACTTTCCTCCCTCATAATGACCACCTGGAATAGTTACTCTTTCTATAGATCGAAAAAGCTTCCCATCCGCTGAAACAAATCTGGTGGTAGCTACTAAAACTTGAGGTGAGGTAGAATATGCGTTATAGACACGAATTATACCTTCTGCCTTCTTTTCTTCTATCGCCTTACCAGTTGCCGGAAATTCATCGACTACCTCTTTTTCTAGCTCAAACATTCTTCCAGGAATAACTGCCGAAGCGAAATCAGCAGTGGTTAATTTTGTGTCAACAGTTAAATTAGTATCAAAACTCTCTATCTCTGAATCTGGCTCTATGATAATTTCTGCTTTTGGTAAAATAAAAATACTAAAGATTCCTGCTAAAAACAAAATCGTCAAAAGTAGAAATTGTTTTTTCTTAAACCCCTGAAGAATACCAAAGATATCAAAGGTAGGAAGAGAAGTTTTTGGTATTTTAGAATCTCTTTTTGGTACAGGGAGAACTTTTTTTTCCTCTTCTTCTTTTTTTACATTCTCAGGAGGTACAATATCAATAATCTTTTTTGTCATATTTTTATTATAGCAAAATAGCTCTTAATATGACATTCACTCTTTTCACTTCCTTCTGAATTTCCTTTCAGCTCCTACCCGAGAAGCTTCTTGATGTTTTTTGAATTCTTCTTTAAACCCCCATTCATCAATAGTAAATCCTTCCTCTTTTGCAATTTCTTTTGTTAATTCTAAAGGAAATCCATAACTCTGATATAGGTTAAAAACTATCTTGCCAGAAAGACTCTTAATGTTTTGAGCTTTAAGTTTTGAAATTTGTTCTTTCAACTCTTTGAGCCCTATTTTTAATGTTTTATTAAATTTCTCTTCTTCGTTTTGAATGATAGTTAAAATATCTGTTTCTTTAGATTTCAACTCAGGATAAATATCTTTATAAATTTCTATCACTTTTTGGGCTATTGGAATCAAGAACTTATCAGGTAATTCTAAAATTTTCCCATATCTTATTGCTCTTCTTAAAACCCTTCTTACCACATAACCCCTTTCTACATTTGAAGGAAAAACTCCATCTGAAATTAAAAAGACAGCTCCCTTTACATGGTCAGCGATGATTCTCTTACTTTTTTTTAAGTTTTGAGTTTTGAACTGTAGATTTGAAATTTGAGATTTGAGATTTGAATTTAATTCTTCAATGATAGGTAAAAATAAATCTGTCTCAAAAACACTCGGCTTTCCTTGAACAACCATCGCCAATCTCTCTAGTCCCATTCCAGTATCTACCCCTTTCTGTTTTAATGGGGTTAATTTCCCATTCTGGTCTTTGTAATATTCATTAAAAACTAAGTTCCAAAGTTCTAATTCCCCTATATGAATTTCAGTGGTTGGGCCACATGGTCCCTCCAACCCTGTAGGACCCCAAAAATTATCTTCTTTTCCTGCAAAACGCAAATTGCCTTTTTTTTCTGAGAAACCAAGTTTTTCCCAGATTCTTACCGACTCTTCGTCACGAGGAACATCGGTATCTCCACCAAAAACTGTCACAATCATTTTGGAGCTTGGAATATGAAATACGGAATCTAAGAGCTCAAAGGCTAAGTTAATAGCTTTCTCTTTAAAATATCCATCAAAAGAAAAGTTTCCTAACATCTCTAAAAATGTCAAGTGACTCTTATCCCCTACTTCTTCGATATCAGAAGTTCTAAAACATTTTTGACAAGAACACACATTCTTCCCATATGGAGACTTTTCTCCTAAATAGTATCTTTTGAATTGTTGCATTCCAGCAGTTGTAAATAATACCGAGGAGTCAGTTGGAATTAAGGAAGAAGAAGGCACAATATTGTGCCCTTTTTTCTTAAAGAAAAGCAAAAAATTCTTTCTGAGTTCTTTTGAAGTCATTTTTATTAAGAATATCTATCAGCTACAGTAGAAGCCACATAAGCTTCAGGTTTAATTTTGGGTTCAAATCCATTCCCTTTGATTAAACCAGTTATTTCTCTAATCATATCTTTGGTAGCACCACTTTCTCCAATATCAGCATGAATGTAACGAAATTGCCATTTAGGTGAAAAGGTAACGTTTTTGATGGCTTTCTCGAGTTTTTCTCTAAGAATAAGGGCTAATTCACAAGATAATAAAACCTCTTCTAAAACTCTCTGATGAAAATTATAGAATTTCTTTTTTGGATATTTAATTTTTTTTAAGAAAAATCTCCCTCCTTCCCCTACTCTTAAAGCTACAACAACGATTGGAAAATGGGGTTCCAAATCTGAAGATGAATCACACCCCACAATAATATCATAAAACTTCTCAGGTTTAGCCCTCATATAATCTATAATTTCCTTTACTACATTCTCCTGAGTTAATTTTCCTTTAGTGGGGTTATAAAAATTTCCTTCTAAAATCTTCTTTTTCATATTTATTATTTTTATCAAAAAAAACAAACGAAATCAAGTTAAATCGAAACCATCTTTACTATTTCTAAAAATTCTTTCGCCTTTAAGGAGGAACCTCCAATTAATAAACCATTTGTTTTAGCTTCTTTAATATAAGATAAAGCATTTTCGGGGGTAACACTTCCTCCATAAAGTATCTTTAATTTTTTAGAAATATTTGGAGAATATCTTTTTCTAAATATTCTTTGTAAAAGTAATTTCTTTTCTAAAACAGAATTTGGCTCACAGGCAGCACCTGTACCTATAGCCCAAACAGGCTCATAAGCTAAAATTATTTTATCGGCTTCCTTTTCTGGTACCCCTTCTAAAGCTCTGCTTATTTGAGAATTTAATACCCTTAACCCTTGTTCTTTTCTTTTTTCCATTTCTGTTTCTCCAACACAAAGAATTGGTCTTAATTTTGTAAAAAGCACTGCCCTTAATTTCTTATTAATCATTTCGTCTGTTTCTTTCAAAATTTGTCTTCTTTCTGAATGTCCAATTATTACATACTTTACTCCTAAATCCTTGAGCATTAAAGGTGAAATCTCGCCTGTAAAAGCTCCTTTTTCTTTCCAAAATACATCCTGAGCTCCTAGTTTAATCTTTTCTATTTTCTTTATTTTTTTTTGAAAAAAAGGCAAATAAACAAAGGGAGGACAAATCACCACCTCCACATTTTTAATATTTTTAATTCCTCTTTTGACCGTATTAAAAAGGAGTTTAGCTCCTTTGGGAGTTTCAGGATTACATTTCCAGTTAGCTACAATAAGTGATTTCATATTCGTATATTCGTAATAGATCTGTTATTCATTGAACTCATTGTTTTCTCAAATATTCAGCTGCCCTTTCTGGTTCAATAGTTGAAATTTCCATTCTAGTGCCAAGTTCAAAACCTGCTGGAGTAGATGTTTTAGGTAAAATAGTCCAATGCCAATGATAATAAGGGTATTTTTTACCATCACAGGGAGCAGTATGTAAATAAAAATTATATGGAGGATCATTTAAACCCTTGTAAAGTTTTTTCATTGCTACTTGAAAGGCTTCTGCTAAAGAAAATTTTTCTTTTTCAGTGATTTTTTCAAAGTTTGATAAATGTTTTTTAGGAGAAACAATCATCTGAAAAGCAGCTTTGGAAGCAAAGGGACATACAACTAAAAAATCTCTATTCTCAAAAACAATCCTTTCTTTAACTTTTAACTCCCATTTGTTCATTTCACAATAAATACATTTTTTGTTCTTTTGGTAATATTTCCTTGAATTTAAAAGAGCTTTTCTTAAATCAGAATCAATTAAAGGAGTTGTAATTATTTGAGAATGGGGATGAGGTTGAGAGGCTCCTGCTTCAACCCCATGATTATGAAAAATGGAAATATAATTTACATAAGATTTTTTCATTAATGCTAAATACCTCTCTTGGTAAGCATCAAGTACTTCTTTGACTTGCCAAATTTTAAAATGAGGAAAATGTTTTTTATGGTCTCTAGTAATAACCAACTCACAAAATCCAATAGCTGTCGTTTTTTTATAAACCCTCCCATACATTTTCTCCTCTAATTTGTCATAAGGTAAAAGGGCCGGATATTTATTAGGAATAACAATAGTCGTCCAATTTTTAGGAATTTTTGAGTTTAAGGATATTTTCTTTCCGTTAACAAAAATTAAAATGGGTTTTTCTTGGGTTTTAAGATTGCAGAATGGACACTTTGACTTAGGAATCTTTATTTTTATTCTTTCTTCTCTTTTGAAGGCTGCTGGCTTTTTGCCTCTTCCTGTAGCAATAATTACCCAATCTTTAGAAACTAAGTCAAAACGTAGTTCTGATGGAAACTTAAATCTTGGATTTTTAGATTTTTGATTTTGAATCATATTTTCCCGTAATTAGGTTCCATCTAATCCTTAAAAGATCGATCCCCATTTTAACCATAGATTTAAGCTTTACTTTGCTATGAGGCTCATTCTTCCAATAAACTGGAATTTCTTTTATTTTATAACCTAACAATTTACCAATAATTAAAATTTCGGGATCAAACCCAAAGTGTGCTATTTTAGATCTTTGGAAAATGTCTTTAGCAGCTTTCTCTGTAAAAGCTTTAAATCCACATTGTGAATCTTCAATTTCCCAAAGCCCGACAATTATCTTTCTTAAATATTTAAAAACTTCACCAGTTAATCTACGGAAGGGTTTTTGGGGAGGATCCAAAACTGCTCCCTTAACATCTCTAGAACCAATTACAATATCATAACCTCTTTCAAAATAAGGAAACATTTTTTCAACCTGGTCAATTGAGGTTGAGTTGTCAGCATCGGTAAAAAGCCTATATTTACCTTTTGCATTTAACATTCCTGTTTTTACTCCAAAACCCTTTCCTCGATTTTCTTTAAAATCGAGAAGCTTCAATCCTTTGATTTTAGAAGTTAGTTCTTTTACTATCTCACATGTTTTATCAGTCGAGCCATCAGAAACAACGATAATTTCATAATCGTAATCTTTTGTTGATAAATATTTATCAATTTCAGACAGCGTCTTTGGTAAACGTTTTTCTTCATTGAAAGCTGGAATAATAACTGATAAAAAAACTTCTCTCATGTTAAACTATTTTATCATAAAAAATTGGGTACCACAAATACCCAATATATTAGTAATAAATTTTTTCTCCTTTTAAAAAGTTTCTTGTCAATATTTTGAGTTATTTGGAAGGGTTAAGATTTCCGGACCCTCTTTAGTAATGGCTATTGTGTGCTCAAAATGACAAGAGAGAGAATTATCTTTGGTTTTATAACCAAAACCGTCTTTTGTCTTTTTAATTTTCCAATCTCCTATTGTTACCATTGGCTCAATGCAAAATGCCATTCCCACTTTAATTTTAGGACCTGTTTTTCTCTTTCCATAGTTTAAAATCTTCGGTTCTTCATGTAATTCTTCTCCAATTCCGTGACCACATAAATCTCGCACAACATTAAATCCTTCGGATTCCACATATCTCTGGATTGTATTTCCAACATCCCCAAAAGTATTTCCTATCTTAGCTTTTTTAATGCCTAACTTTAAAGCTTTTTTTGTGACCCTAATTAATCTTAAGGCTTCGGGATCAATCTTATTGATATTGCCAGTCTCTATAACCGGAACTGTAATTGCCATATCTGTATGAAAACCCTTATAATACATCCCAATGTCTAAAGAAATAATATCTCCCTCCTTTAATCTTCTATTAGAGGGAGGACAATGAACAAGTTCCTCGTTTATACAAGTGCATAGAGTGGCAGGATAATTTTCATATCCTTTAAAAGAAGGTTTACCCCCATGTTTTAAAATTAAATTTTCAGCTAATTTATCTAATTCTTTAGTAGTGATACCAACCCTAACAGCCGTTTTTAATTCTTCCATAACCTGGGCTAAAATACTCCCCCCTTCTTTCATTATCTCAATTTCTTCTGGAGTTTTTATTGAAATCATTTTTGAATGGCTTTTAAAATATTTTCAAAAACTTCAGCTGGAGGAAGAGAACCATCAATTTTAATAACTTTAAAATTCTCTCTTTTAAAATAATCAAAAAGAGGAATTGTTCTTTCTTTGTATTCTTTCAATCTTACCTTAATTGTCTCTGGGTCATCTAAACCTTTTCTTCTTAAAAGCTTAGAGCCATCAAGTGGACACTTGGTCAGATGCTTCGTTTCCTCAGAATAGAGAATCGGATGACGCATCAGCTGACAAATCCTTCTATGAGAGTTTCTCCAAATTGAATCTTTCGCTGAAATATCTAAGAAAATAATTTTAATATTTTCTTTTCCATAAAGTTCTTCCAGAAGTGGCAAAACCCTTTCTCCTTCATACAAGGTTCTGGGTGAACCTGATAAAAGCAAGCTTTTACCTTCTCTAAAAAGTTCTTTGATTTTCTTTTGAACCAAATAAGTCACAAAGGGAGGGTCACAAAGTTTTCCTGCTTCCCAGAGTTTTCTTTCTTTTAAAACTTCATATTCTTTTCCTTCTATTTTAATTTTTTCTCCTCTTTTTTCTTCTTTAAACTTTTCTTCTAAAATTTTACTTGTTTCAAAATAATATAAATTAAGCTTTTCTGATAAAAGCTCACCTTGTGTTCCTTTCCCTGCTCCCGGAGCCCCCATTATAATAATCACTATTTTTTTATTTTCTTTTCTCATATATATCGCGAGCTACGGGTTATAAGGTCCCGAGCGAGCGATAACATTTTATTTCTTTGGCGGTTGGACACCTTTCTTCTAAAGAAAGGGGTCCATTAGAGAGTTTCATACTCTCTCATTTTTAATTGGGCATTAATTTGTTTGAAAGTATCTAAAATTACACTTACTACGATAAGAACGGATGTACCACCAATTAAGAATCTAAAAGTGGCTATTCCGGTAAGACCCCCGACAATCGAAGGTAATATAGCAATTACTCCTAAGAATAAAGCACCAAATGGTAAAATTCGATTGAGGAGATAATTTAAGTAATGAGCAGTAGATTTCCCTGGTCTAATTCCAGGAATAAAACCGCCCATCTTTTTAAGATTTTCAGAAACAGTATCTGGATCAAAGGTAACAATAGTATAAAAATAGGTAAAGACAAAAACCAGCAAAAAATAAAAAATTCCATACACGGTAGGATTGCTAAAAAAGACAGCAACATTTTGGCTAATTTTAGCTATGACACCTTCTCCCCCACCTAAAAAATTAGCGATCATTGAAGGTAAAACTAATATAGATAAAGCAAAAATAATTGGCATAACGCCTGCTGGATTGATATTAATAGGTAAATAGGTAGAGGTCCCGCCATAAAGCCTTCCTCCTCTCACTCTTTTTGCATAGGAAACAGGAACATTTCTTCTACCTTCATTAATAATTACCACTGCGGTAATAATTAAAAGAGCCATAACAAAAAACATCAAATAAGAGGGGAACTGAGCTGGTGACCAATTTACTATTGATTGAAAAATATTGCTTGGTAGCATGGCAACGATTCCAGCAAAAATCAAAAGAGAAACACCATTACCTATCCCCTTTTCAGAAATTAACTCTCCCAACCACATCAAAAGCATGGTTCCAGCTGTTATAGTAACTATAGAAGACAAAAGTAGGTCTGGAGAAAGTGTTCCAATTACTTTTTGACGCTGCAAAAGGGTTAACATTCCAAACGCTTGAAGGGCAGCTAAAGGTGCAGTTGCAATCCTACAATACTGATTAAATCTTTGACGTTCTGCTTCTCCTCCCTTTTTATACATTTCTTCTAGTTGAGGAAAAATCATTGTCAAAAGCTGAAAAATGATAACTGCGGTAATATATGGACCCAAGCCTAACATAGCAATTGAAAGCCTATCTAAAGTTCCTCCAGTAAAAACATTTAATAATCCAAAAATTTGAAATTTCTCAAAAAAATCCTTCAGGCTTCCAGGATCAATTCCAGGTATAGGAATATTAGCCATTATTCTAAAAATGACAAAAACCCCCAATACAAAGAGGATTTTATTTCTTAAATCTCTAATTTTAAAAATTTGAATAAGTTTATTAAACATTGTAATAAATTTTCAATTTTCAAATTCCAATTTTCAATGAAGCTCCAATGTTTCTTTTCAAATAGTTTGGTGCTTGAAATTTGAAATTTTATTGCGATTTGGAGCTTGATGCTTGGAATTTTACAGAGCCTCCCGCTTTCTCAATTTTTTCTTTTGCTGTCTTTGATGTTTTACATCCTTCAACAATCAGCTTTTTGGTTAATTTACCTCTTCCTAAAATTTTCACATTAGGTATTC
>JAGHBK010000055.1 GCA_021161025.1 bacterium
TTACTAATGTTACTTTAGATTTAAAACCTTCCCCTGTTTTCGCTAAGCAACCGGTTATTATTGGAGGAAAACCTCAAAAGGAAACTTATCAAGAATTTGAAGAGGAAGTAAGGATTTTTGATAGAGCATTTTATGAGGTCATGCTCGAAGGAGACAGATCGGGTAAACCGTTTCACTTTCCTATTCCTACTATAAACATTACAAAAGATTTTCCTTGGTCAGATCCTGTTTATGATCCAATTTTTGAAGCTTCTGGAAAATATGGGACTAATTATTTTGCTAATTATATAAATTCTGAAATGAAACCTGATGATGTAAGAAGTATGTGTTTTCCAGCCACTACAAAAATAATTTATAAAGAAGGGAAACACAGTCGATATCGAAGAACAACTATTAGAAACCTGGTGAATAACTGGAATCCTAAAAAAGAATTTTATCTTTTAATGAATGGAAAATGGGTAAAAATCACCGATGTTTTCAAACTGAAGAATACTTCGGGGAAAATTATAAAAGTTAGTTTAAGGAATGGAGAAGTAATTAAAATGACTCCAGACCACCCAGCTATGATTATAAAAGAAGACGGACAGCTAAAACAGGTTTCAGCAAAAGATTTAAAAATAGGCGACCTCATTCCTATCGCAAAAAAAGATTACAAAGGTAATTTAGGAGATTTTCAACTAGGTAGGTGGCTGGGTCTATATATTTCTGAGGGAGGAATAACAAAAGAAAATACTGTTTATTTCTCATTTAATGAAGAAGAAAAAGAATTCCAAAACTTTGTTAAAGAAGTTGCCCAAAAAAGGTTTGCTTTTCCAGTTCATATTACAAAGGATCCGAGATGGAAAACTTGCCAAGTTTGGGTAAAAAGCCGAGCAGCAGTTGAATGGGTTAGAAGGTTCTGTTCAGGAGATAAAGCTTCAAAGAAGAGAATTCGTTCTTCTTTATATGGAATGTCAAAAGATTTTAGATTAGGAGTTCTAGTAGGAATATTTCAGGGAGATGGATACGAAAGGGACATAGAGTTTAACACTACTAACAGAAAATTAAGAGATGATGTAGCAGATTTAGCCAGAAGCGTGGGGATTAATTATACTAAAAGAACTAATCCAAATAATACTAAAGGAGAGGAACAATTCACTTCTTATGTGCTAAGGCTTTGTAGGGACAGTTTAGAGAATTTATTGCCTCATTTTAAGAATATAAAGGCATCATTTTCTTCTATTTATAAAGATTTTGGTGAGTTTTACGGAGTAAAAATTAAATCAATTGAAGTCCAAACCTATCAGGCACCTGTGTATGATTTCGAAGTAGAATCAAAAGAACATCTTTTCCAACTAGCTAATGGAGTAATCACCCACAATTGTTGTAGGCTTCGTTTGAACTTAACAGACCTTTATAATCGGGGTGGTGGTGGATTGTTTGGAGCAGGGTCACTAACAGGCTCAATCGGAGTTGTTACTATTAATCTTCCAAGAATAGGCTATTTATCCAAGACAAAGAAAGAGTTTTTTGAGAGGTTAGCAAAAGTTATGGATTTGGCAAAAGAGTCTTTAGAAATCAAAAGAAAAACCTTAGAAAATTATATAGAAAAAGGACTTTATCCCTACTCAAGATTCTATTTGGAAGGGGTTAAGAAAATGAGGGGAGGATATTATGCTAACCACTTTTCAACCATTGGGCTGGTAGGAATGAATGAGGCTCTTTTGAATTTCATTGGAGAAAACATTGCCACAAAAAGAGGAAGACGCTTTGCTTTAGAAGTTTTAGATTTTATGAGGAAGAGACTAGTTAAATATCAAAAAGAAACTAAAAACATTTATAATTTAGAAGCTACTCCAGCTGAATCCACAGCTTATCGTTTAGCTTTAAAAGACAAAGAGAAATATCCTAACATCATCACTGCTGGAACAAAGAAAGTTCCTTATTATACAAACTCCTCTCAATTGCCAGTTAATTATACTACTGATCCCTTCGAGGCTTTAAAGCTTCAAGACGAAATCCAATGTAAATATACAGGCGGAACAGTATTACATTTATTCTTAGGAGAACAGATCACCGATGTTGAAACTGTAAAGAAATTAGTAAAAAAAGTTTTTGAGAACTTCCACCTTCCATACATTACCTTAACCCCCACATTTTCTATCTGCCCTGTTCATGGTTATCTTCCTGGCGAACACTTTTATTGTCCAAAATGTACAGTAAAACAACCTTGCGAGGTTTATTCAAGAATAGTCGGATATCTCAGGCCTGTATCTCAATGGAATGAAGGGAAAACCCAAGAGTTTAAGGAGCGAAAAGAGTTTAAAGTGCCAGCTAAATTTAAATGATAAAAATAGGGGGTCTTCAAAAACTAACTCTTATTGATTATCCGCAAAGATTAGCCTGCACTGTTTTTTTAGTAGGTTGCAATTTTTATTGTCCTTGGTGTTATTCAAAAGAGTTAGTTTTACCAGAAGAAATAAAAAAATGGCCTAAAATTCCTCAAAAGGAATTTTTTAGTTTTTTAAGAGAAAGAAAAGGTTTTTTAGAAGGGGTAGTTTTATGTGGAGGAGAGCCTACAATGAATAAAGATTTACCTTCTTTTGTTAAGAAAATAAAAAAATTAGGATATTTAATAAAACTTGATACTAATGGCTCAAATCCAAAGATGGTAAAAGAGTTGATAGATAAAAAACTAATAGATTATGTGGCAATGGATGTTAAATTACCAAAAGAAAGATATCCTGAGGTTTTTGGGAAAAGAATAAAGATTAAAGATATTGAAAAAACTATAAAGATTTTAAAAGAAGGTGGAATCGATTATGAATTTCGTACTACCGTAGTCCCTACAGTTTTGGAGAGAGAAGATATTTTAAAAATTGCTCGTTGGATATCTCCTGCTAAAAAGTATTTTTTACAAAATTTTAGAGCAGAAAAAACAGTTGATCCTCAATTTGAAAAAATAAAACCTTATCCTCAAGAATTTCTTGTGTCGCTTCAAAAAGCGATTTCTCCCCTTTTTGAAATCTGTCAAGTAAGATAACCTGTTTTGGATGGCCGTCCCAAAGAGGGTATAATGTCAGGATCAAAAATTCTTTTTTATTTTTGCCTTTCTTTCATTGGAGGAATTTTTTTATCTTCTATTGAAAAGGATGTTATTCCAATTGGTTTTTTTTACGTTTTCTTTTTGGGAATATTTTTCATTTCTTTATTTCGAAAAAACAAAAATTTATTAGTTTTTGGTTTTTGTATTTTCTTTTTATTAGCCGGGATTTTACGACACCAAATCACTCAATCTAAGATTGAAGAAAATCTACTTAAAAATTATTTTGGAGAAAAAGTTGAGATAATTGGAATAGTTGATGAAGAACCAAAAGGGAAAGAAAATATTACTCAATTGAAAGTGAAAATAGAAGGGACGAACGAAAAGGTTTTAATAACAAAATGGCATTATCCTGAGTATAAGTACGGAGACAGATTAAAGATTAAAGGTGTTCTCCAAGCACCAAAAACTTTCGAAGGTTTTAATTACAAAAATTATTTAGCAAAAGATGGCATTTTTGCTTTAATGTGGCAGCCTGAAATCGAATTATTAGAAGAAAATAAGGGAAGTTCTTTTAAAAATTTTTTAATTTCTCTCAAAAACAGATTAAA
>JAGHBK010000040.1 GCA_021161025.1 bacterium
CCTACAAAGAGGCTGTTATTGCTACATCTACTAAACTTTTGAGAACTATTTATACTTTGCTTAAGGAAAATAGATTGTGTAAATAGGTGTTTGCTCATTTTTTATTTTAAATAGTTGACTCCTTTTTTCTAAAATATTTATTACACTATATCTCCTTTTAGAAACTTCTAATTTCTGGCCAAACTCTATAAATAAGTTCTTCTATTTGAGAAACTCCTGTTACTTTTATGGCTGTTAATTTATTTTCTGTCAAGAGATGATTTAAAAGTTCAGATTGTGTATCGGAAATAAAGATATTCTGTATCTCAGAAATATTTCGTTTCTTAATAAAATTTATAAAATTTTGAAAAAAACTTTCATCTGATATGGGTCTTATCCTACCAGAAAGATCTAATTCACCCACAAAAATACTCGAAGTTGGTAAAGGTAGTTGAAAATAGGATGAAAGCATACTTATAGCGAGAGGAAAGTCCAAAATGTGGGAATAGAAGGCTCCTCCTGGAAGATAACAATTGATCTCAAATGTCAAATCTGAAACATCAACATCCTTAATATTACTAATAACTCCTATAATCTGCCGTAATTTCTGCCGGGGTAAATAAGGAGCGAGGATGCCAGCTCTAACTCCAAATTTAGGAAGCTTTACTAAAGCTTGAACTTCTGTCAGTCTGTCAGTTCCTGGCAAATATCCATAAGCTATTGAGGCTCGTGCAGACATATGTTTTGATTTTTCTAAACATCCCCATTTGTTCATTATCAAACAAAATGGTTCGTGCCTTTCTGGTCCGTAACGGTTTTTGGGGACAAAAAGAGGACGGAGTTTCATCGCTCTCCTCATGTATAAAACACAATCTACGTTATGTTCTAAACTTTTAGGTCCAGCTATTTTTTCTGATTTAGTAACATGGCCAATTAATAAACAAGTTATACCCTCATCCTTAGCATATCTGTTAAACTCATATAAACTTCTGTAAGGACGAGAAGAAATAGGGGCTGTACCTAATCCTTGAAGTGAATCTACAACCATAATCTTAATATCCTTGTATTGAGCACCAGAACTCATAACTTGGCGAATTAAGAAATCTGGTAAATTATCCATACTGTTAACACTCGAATCAATAAACATATTTTCTTCTATTCGCCTCTCTATATGTTTTATAGTCTCTTCTTCACTAAGTGTTTTGCCAATATTTTCTAATTGCTTTCTCCAATCATTTCCTTTTTCTTTCTTTTTTATAGAAGAAAATATACTTCTTCTATAAGGAAATATTCTATCTAATATAGTAGCCTTAAGAAACGACGGTGATTGTTCTAAAGTGACATATAAAACCTTCTCTCCTCGAAAAGCGAAATCTACCATCATCTGTAAAGCCAATGTAGTCTTTCCACATCCGGGAGGTCCACTCAACAAATAAATACCTCCCTTAGCTAATCCTCTATGGTTTGTAGCTTCTGGAAACCATTTAAGGGTAGAAAACTCATAATATCTATGTTCTTCTCCTTCAATAAATTTTAACTTGGGCATTGTCTCTCCTCCTCTTTGATAATTCCTTCATATTTAATATCTTCTCCATCCCTTATGTATATATGGCCTCGGCATGGTTTATCAATTCTTTTGAAAGCTGTTCTATTTCATTGTAACTCACCCTTCCATCGATAATTCTAATTAAAATTCTCTTTACAGCTGCTTTTATCTTAGCCTTCAGGTATTCCTTTTTGTTCCAGTCCGCCACTTTGATACAATATCCCATTTCTTTGACTACTTCTTTCGCAACCTTTTTTATTTCTTCATAATTTTCAAAAAACTTTTCTTTTGAAGCCAACATATCATAAAATGCTAACTCTTGTTCTGTTAAATTAAGGCTTTTTCCTTCTTCAGCAGCCTTTTTAACTTCTTTAGCAATTTCTACCATCTTTTCTATAATCTCTACGCTATCTAATATCTTTGCATTGTATTTATCTATTAAATCTTTCAGCATCTCATAGAAAGAACGATATCTATAAGGATTAATGCGCATTTTTACTCTTAATTGATCTCTTAAAATTTTCATTAGAATTTCAGCAGCATAATTTTTGTATTGCATTTTTCTAAATTCTGCCAAAAACTTCTCATCAAATATAGAAATGTCCGGCTTTTCTTTACCCATCAATGTAAAAATATCTATGGGATTTTCAGCAGATATACTTTTTGAAATTAACTGATTCATCTCATATTCAAGATCTCTTGTTATTTCACGTGCTCTTTGTGTAGAATATTTAACTATCATCTTTTTAATCATCTCAAAGAATCTTAAATCATCTTTTATTTTGAAAACTTCTGGATGTGGACTTGCTAATGCATAAAGCTTCTTTAAGGCAATAAAGTTTCTTACAAATTTTTTCTTTATTTCTTCATCCTTACATATCCTATCATAAGCTAAAGTAACTAATTTTGATTTTTCTTCAGGAGAAAGTTTCTCCCAGTTTTCATAATTTATTCCATAAAAGAAAGAACTAACAATGTCATATTTTTCTTTTAACAAATTAAGCACTTCTTTTACATCAACTAAAATTTCTCTTATAGTCTCCATTGTGTAGATAGAAAGTGATTTCCTCAAATCATCTGCTATACCTATATAATCTACAATTAAACCTCCTGGCTTGTCTTTAAAAACTCTATTTACACGGGCAATTGCCTGAACTAAGGAATGGTTTTTCATTGGTTTATCAAAATACATGGTATGAAGGCATGGCACATCAAAACCTGTAAGCCACATATCAACCACAATTGCCATCTCAGGCTCTGAATCAGGATTCTTAAAATTATTTGCTAATTCTTCTAATTCATATTTATTTCTTAAATGTGGCCAATATTCTTCTGTATCCTTTGACTTACTACCAGAGATAACAACTACTACAGATGGAGCATTTGGTTGAGTCTTAATTTTCTCATAGAGTTTTATAGCAACCTTTCTGCTTACAACTGCAACTAAAGCTTTTCCTTTAAACTCCTGTTTCCTTTTATTGAAATGCTCGACGATATCTTTGGCTACCTTTTCTAATCTATCTTCTGCAAGAGCTAATCTCTCTATATCTGCATATTTTTTCTTTAAACTTTCTTTTACATCAGGGCTCATACCTTCAGATATTTCTTCAAACTCCTCGTCTATAAATTCGTTAGTTAGATGAATTTCTGGAAGTCTCGCCTCATAATAAATAGGTACAACTACATTATGCTTTCTTGCCTTATCCATAGAATAAATACTGATATAATCACCGAATACCAAAGTAGTTGATCTATCCTCAAGCTCTATAGGAGTAGCTGTAAATCCCATAAAAGAAGCATTAGGTAAAGCTTTCCTTAAATTCTGAGCAAGTTCCCTGTATTGACTTCTGTGAGCTTCATCAGCAATAACTATTATATTTTTTCTGTCTGTCAAAAATGGGTATTCTTCTTGTCCCCTTTTCCCAAACTTCTGAATGGTTGCAAAAACAACACCTCCTGCTTTTGTTTTTAAAGTCTCTTGCAAATCCTTTATACTCTCAGCCTGCTTTACTACCGGTAAAGCATTTAAAAATACTCCTGATAACTGTTCATCTAAATCTCTTCTATCAGTTATAAAAAGCAGAAGAGGATTTTCTAATTCTTTTGTTTTTAAAGCCTTCCTTGCATAAAAAAGCATAGTTAAAGATTTTCCTGAGCCTTGAGTATGCCATATAACACCTATCCTTCTTTCTTCAGGAGTCTTTCCTTCTAAAACAGCTTTCTTTGTTCTTTCAATTGCCTTTTTTACAGAATAAAACTGATGATACATAGCAATCTTTTTTATGTAAGTTTCTTTTGCTTTTTCATAAATAACAAAATCCTGCAAGAATTCTATTAAATGCTCTTTCCTGAACAGACCTTTAATTAAAACCTCTAAACTTGTCATCTCTTTTTGAGTCTTTTTGAATATGTAATATCTGTGGCTTAACTGAGTTTCCAATTCATTTTCTATTGTTTTTATCTCTAAATCATCATCGCCGAATACCCCTTCCCACATAAAAAATCTGTTCCAATTACTGCTTACTGAACCATATTTTGTCTCTAATCCATCACTTGCAACCAGAACTTGAGCATAAACATAAGCCTGAGGTATATCTTGCATTTTCCTTTGATGGTCATAAAAAGCATCCTTTGCTGTTTCATTAGCATTGAAATTTTTAAATTCAAAAATTGCTACCGGAATCCCATTAATAAAAACAACTAAATCTGGGCGTCTGTATTCTTCTTTTAGATAGTGGTATTCAATAGTAAATTGATTAGCTATCAAGAAATCATTATTTTGAATATTTTCAAAATCTATGAGTTTGACCAACTTTGTCCTCTCTTCTTTTTCTTCCTTAACTTTTATTTTTGCACCATTTACAAGAACATCATAAATCATCTTGCTTTTTATAATAAAATCTGGATGGTCTATGCTTTTTAGCGTTCTATAAACTTGTTCTGCTAAAGAATCTGAAAGCCAAGGATTAAGATGTTTAATTGCTTTTAAGAATCGCTTTTTAAGGATAACATCTTTATAAGAATCTCTTTCCTGATTTTCTGGAGATAACTCTGAACCATGGATGTAAGAATAGCCAAGTTCTTTAAACCAGTTTATGGCAGGTTGTTCTACTAAGTGGTCTTCAGTTAGGTTTAGCATTTTTTTACTTCTTTTTGTTTTTGAAGTTCTTTAAATTTTCTTCTTGTTTCTTCAAAAAAATTATGATTTTTATTGTATTGATTAATAATCCACTCTACAAAATTAGGACTATACTGAGGTGGACCAAATTTTGATTTATAAAAGAATGTTGACTTTTTATCTATTTCATAAACTTTGCGGATAGCTTGAACATCATATTGATTGAATTTCTTTTTTAAATGTAATTTTTTATTTATTTCATTCATTACTTCTTTTCGCCTATGTGGATAAAATTCGTCAGAAGTTATTTTACGATAAGCCGGAGCCTTAGGATCATCAACTAATCTGATTTTCGCTTCAGAAGGAAGCACTACAATTTTATATCCTTGAGGCGCATTAACTACTTTCCTAATACCTTTAAACCAATCTTTTTTAACTTCATTTAACTTTCTGGTGAAAAATATTTCTAAATCCCTAGAATTTCCCGGTTCGCTTTTAGCTCCGTGTCTAAAATATATCGTTCCTTTTGCGAAAGCTGTTTTCTGTTTCCCTTGCTCTACCTGATAAGTGCCTGGTCGTGTAAACACCATAGGATAAGAGGTTTTACCAATTAATAATGCTATAACTTTATAACCATTTTTATTAAATTCCTTAATTTCAAAATCAGAAAACTGCTCACCTGTATATCTTGCTATCTTCTCAGTTATTTGTGCCGGATCTAATCTTTCCACCGCTGATAAATCTACCCCAGAAGGAGTTCCATTATTTTTAACTCCGATAAGGATACATCCACCACCTGAGTTAGCCAATGCAACAATATCCTTTACAATTTCACACCAATCTTCATTAGAAGCTGGATCAAATCTTTCTTTAAACTCAATATGTTTAGATTCTCTTTTTGCATTTTTTGCCTTTTCAAATATATCCTCAATTTTTATTCTCATTTTTGGCTTACATTCTAAATTTCCTCCACCCTCAACTTTCCAAACACAAGCAAAGGAAGTAAAGTATCTCTAATTTTTCTTAAAATCATAATTTGTTTTTGATTTAAAATTATTTTCTTAAATAAAGGTTCTACTAAGGAATGAAACTTTTGAAGGATAGGTTGGGGAGGAGATATCAAAGGAAAGAAATTTAATTCTTCTCTAGTTATAGCATCATAAGTAGTGCCCCGTTCATAAGATTTCAGAAATTCGGTATTTATTAATAAATACAAATACAAAAAAGCCCAAAACTTGCTTCTCAAAACCGCAACTCCTCTTCCTATAATGTACTCTTTATCTGCTATATTTAATTCACCTACAGGCGCTCTTACCGTCGCCAATATATCAAAAGGTTTAGCTAATTTTATTTGTTTAGAACAATAAACTTTTGTATCAGGTGTATATTTTCCGAACTGGCCTTTACCTTGAACAAAAGGTATTCCCACTCCTTCTTCGTTATAATACTTAGAAGATGGTGACTGCCCCATAATAATATCAGCTACCGAACATAGTTTCTTAACCTCCCACCCTTTCGGTATCCTTCCTAATTCACTATCCACAAACTCATTATCTTTTCCGCCTATAGCGGATCCGCCTCTGGCGGAAAACGGCTCAAAATCAATGAACCAGCTTTTAAAAATTGCCATAGCTGTTTTTTCCAAAATTTCATTCTGCCTTTTCTTATTCTCAATCAAATCATCAAACCAAGACAAAACTTTGGCTATACGGGATTGTTCGGTAATATCAAATTTAGGAATTTTTACTATATTTAATATTTCCCTGTTAATTCCACCTTGAGCGCTACCTCCGATTGCACTTTCTATTTGTATTTGTCCAGATTCTGAAAATAAATAGTAA
>JAGHBK010000051.1 GCA_021161025.1 bacterium
GTTATTATTAGAATGAGCGTTTTCCAAGTTGTTTATAAATGGCCAGAGACTAAACCTTCACTTCGATTTAAGTATCATGAAATAATAGGAGGCTTATATCATTGTTATACCAGCCCTTTAGAACGTGGGAGAAAACCTTTAATTACAAATTTAGTCCCTAAAAGCTTTTCACATGGAACTCTTTTTCGAGGATATAAAGAAAAATGGAAATCAAATCCTTATTACAATGAACAAATATTTTGGGATGTTTCTTTAAAAGAATTTTTTGAAAATAAACTTTATAACAAGAGAGCAAAAGTCTTTTTGATTATTCAAAAACCTGATTTAATCCCCGGTTGTTATAATTTTAAGAAACTCCTTCAAGGCGCTTTATATTTCAATGATATTATTTGCCCCTTACTTGATTCAAGATTGCATTGTCTTGTAAAAGATTATCCTTTGTTATCTGTGATTCAAAGAAAGGGAGTCGAAGTAGAAGATGAAAAGAAGGAAGACTTTTGCACAAGGGCAAGATTGGCAGCAAGTATGTTCCCATTTTATCATGTTTATGTAAAACCAATTTACTTTACAGCTCCGGTTTTTCATATCCTTGCCTTTCCCCTTGAAAAACTTTCAGAACTTTCTTGGGATGGAGAATTATTTAAAGCCAAGAATCCTAGAGTTGCTTTTGATAATTTAGTCACTAAGTATTCTTATTGGAAATGCATGCCAGAGAAACAAAGAACAGAAATTATGGGGGGATTTGAAAAAATTAAAATTCCTTAGGAATTGTTTAATTTAGAAGTGTATGTCTCTCTTCGAAGTGTTTAAAAAACGCAAACTTAAACTTCCCAGCGTTGAAAAAAGAAAAAAGCTGTTTTCTTTATATGGTTTTAAAGAAGAATATAAGGGAACAGCTACACAAAATATTGCTTTAGAAAAGGCTATTCAAAAAGATCCAAAGCCTTTTGAGCGTTTTTTGAAAGAACTTCAAACCAGGGTTAAAAAGCCTGAGGTTAAAGTTGAAAAGCCCAAAATTGAAATTAAGAAACCAATAGTTAAGAAACCCAAAATTCAATTTGGGAAAATTTCTATTAAGAAAGGGGTTTCTGAAAAGCCAATTAAATTCGGGAAGATTGAATTGCCAAAAGAAAAAGAAAAAATAACAAGGCCTAAGATTGAGATTAAGCCAGAGGTTAAAATTAAAAAGCCTGAAATTAAAGTTGAAGCCCCAAAAGAAAAACCTAAAATTAAACTTGTTAAAAAGCCTGCTACAAAAGAACCTTTTCCAGAGGCTAAACCTTCTCCTTTAAAACCACCTGTTGCTAAGCTAACAAAGGAAATTAAAATTAAGCCTAAAGAACCCAAATTTGTTTTTAAACTTCCTGAAAAAGAAACTAAAATTACTTTAATTCCACAAATTAAAGAAACTCTTCCCACTATTAAAAAACAGGCTGAATCTTTAGCAAAAAGACTAGAAAAAGAATTTAAGATTAAACCTGAAAAGCTTGAACCTCAGATTACTCTAGGAGTTTTAAGGGCTCAAACTAAACAAGTTAAAGTTGCTTTTAACCCACAGGAGCGTGTTAAAAAATTAACAACCCCGATTACTTTTAAAAAATTAGAAGAAAAATTTAAAGAAGTTAAATTGCCTGAAGTTAAAACAAGCCCCTTGGTTAAAATTCGGGTTTCACCTGAGTTAATTCCAGGGGGCATTAAATTATCCGAAACTTTGGAAAAGAAAGTTAAAGAAATTAAAAAGAAAAAAGAAAAAGATTCCAGTTTTTGGTTAAAAGAAGTTGACTATTGGAATGTTAGACTTCGAGAAAAATTATCAAAGCTTAAAGATGTCTCTGTAATTTTAGATCCTTCTACTAGAATTGTTTCCGAGATTAAGTATCGGGGTAAAGATATTAATTTGCAAAATTTAGCTGATGAATTAAATAAATGCTTAAATCAAATTGAAAAGATTAATCAAGCAATTAAAGAAGGGGGAAAAGCTCTTTCAGAATCTGAAAAAGCATTATTAGATAAAGCCTTGGATATTGAGAAAGAATTAGCTGAAGCAACAAAGATTATTCAAACTGAGGGAACAAAAATTTCTGATTCTGTATATAATCTTTTAACTAATCCATCTAATTGGGATGATCCCAAAGCTTGGAGTGAATTTCATTCTTTGTTTCCAAAAAGAAAGGATTTTATACTTGGGCCTGCAATAGATTTAGAAAAGATTGGAGAACAAGAAAAGACCTTAAAGGAAAAGAGAAGAGAATTTGAAAAGCTTTATGATGAAAAAATGCAGTACTATTGGAACCGATTAGAAACTTTGCTTAAAGAAAGCGAAGAAAAAGCAACTAGGTTTCTAGCAACTATTCCTGAAAAGGATAGAATTAGGTTAAATCGTTGCGTTGAGTTGGCAGGAGAAATTAATGAAAAAGATATTTTATCTAAAGTTGCAAATTATTATGAATTAGCAAAGAATCCAAGTTTTAAAAAGGCTTTAATTAAGGCTTCAAAATATTTAACGGGCGAAAAAGCTGAGATTTTAAAAACTTTGTTACGTTATGATGAGTTAGTTGCAGAAAGAGAAGAAATTGAAAATAAAGTAAAAAATCTTTATGAAAAAGCAATTAAAGATCCTGAACTTCAAAAATTAGCCAAACAAAGGGAAAGACTTATTAGCTATTATACGGGCTTGGTTTCAACATTTGGAAATCCCAGTGATCAAAATTCTGTAGCTTATGCTTTATTAAAGCTTGGTGAATCTTTAAATGAATTTCATAAAGCTCAGTTAAGAGAAGAATTAAAAAGAGCTGAAGAAGAAAGCATTTACTGGAAAGACTTTGAAAATATGAGAACTTTGACCAATTTCTGGAAGGGGATTTTTGTTGAGGCTCCCAAGAATCTTTTTAAATTAGGAAAGGAATTGGTTTGGCCATTTAGGAAAACTGATGAAAATCCTTTTGTCACAGTTTCTTGGGATTTTGAGAAAATTAAAGAATTAGCAAAAAAGACCACAGAATCTGTGTTACCCGGTGGAATAGTAGATTATTTTTACAGAGGTGGAGCAAGAATTGATTTTGATATATTTAATAAACCTGGATTTAATGTACTTAAATTTGCTTGGTATGATGCCCCATTAAAACTTGCTGAACTTACCCTTACTGGGATGAATAGTTTAATTAAAGATTTAACTACGACTTTAGCTTATTTTTCTTTAGATCCAGATTTAGCTAAATACTTCTTTCCTGATAAATCAGTCGAGGAAGAAATAAAAAGTTATTCAGATGATTTTTTGAGAGCAAAAGTAAGTCTTGCTGCCCTTGCTATACCTAAATATCCTAAATTAAAGGATTTCTTTGAACTTCCCAAAGAAGAAAGGTTAAAGCCTAAGAACATAATAAAATTTTTAAGTGTTTTAGGCTCAGGAGATTATGGAGAATATGTAGTTCAAGAGAGTAAACGAGCTTTAGGGTGGAGCGAATTTGAAGTTAAATTTAGAGGAAAATTAGAAGACTTTCTACCTCCCGAATTAGAGGATTTTAAAGCTGAATATCTTTTTGTTAATAGACAGTATTTAAATAAAGAACTTGCACCTGGAACTAAAATTTTAATGCCTGAAAGGACTTCTTTCCCTATATTTCTAGACTTTCTTGATCCAAGTATTAGGGCTGAGTTGAAAAAAAATAAATGGACCAGTATGGCAATGACTGCGATTGAATGGTTAGGTTTCATGAGGTATACTCCCGCTTGTGCATTTTGGGTTCCAGCAACTCAAATGACTCACGATCTGGCGGCTTACTTTAAAATTTATAGTCCTCTTTCTCGAAAAATTGAAAAAATTGCCGGTTTAAAAGCAGCTCAAAAAGTAGATGACTTGCTTGATTTTTCAACTGGAATGCTTGATTTTGTTACTGGTCAACCTGTTCCGGCTAAATTTCGTCAGGCATTACCCAATTTGGTTGAGATGAGAGATTACTTGATACTTAATAGAGTTTTAAGAAAGTTTTTGCCAGAGAGGGCTAGGAGAATTACTGAGCATTATGCTCAGGCTTTAAATCCAGGTGAGCTCCAGGGAAAACTTAAAAAATTTCTTTCTGAAATAGATGATATAATTGCTGGATCAGTTAAAGATCCAAAACTTAAAAAGCGAATTAAAGAAAAAGTTATTGCTGATTTACAAGCCTTTATTTTTGATAAAAAATTACCTAGAGAAGAAACTACTTGGCGAATACTTCACTATGCAGGAGCTAGGGTAGACGATATTTATGAAGTTATTAAAACCTCACCACCTCAAGTTGTTGATTTGATAGAAAAAGGATTTAGAAAAATGACTGAAGGAGCAGAATATGGTTATTGGAAGAAAGTATTGTTAACTAAGGGTTATAATAAACTTAATTCTAAACAAAGAATTTTATTTGATGAATTAAGAGAAACCTTTGTTCGAAATCCTAAAGAGGCAGAAGCTAGGATTGATAAATTATTAAAAGAATCCCGGCGCTTTAAGATTCCTTTAGGTACAAGGGCTTATACTAAAAAGGATGTAAGAAAAGTTCTTGATTTATTAAAGCTTGAACAGGCTGAATTAAAGAAAATTGAAGCTATTACTAAAACAGGGACAATAATACTTAATATCCCTGATGGCTTTGATTTAATTAAAGACACAGAATTGGGTAAAGGTACCAAAAAAGGGTTACCTTCAGTTTATGTTTTTCAAGATAAGAAAACTGGAAAAAATTATATTGCTTATAATCCTTATCGTTTAGATTCTTATTTAAGACAATACGATATTCCTTTTAAAGCTTCTCACCAATTATTTTCAGAGGTTGTTGAGGGATTTGATAATATTGATGCTGTAACTGTAACTTCCAGGTTTCAAGAAAGGGTTATGTATAAAGCTGGGGTATCAAGAAGAGAAAAAGAATTTAGACAAATGGTTGCTGCACTTAAGGCTAAAAAACTTGAAGATTTAATTAAAGTTCCTAAGAATTTAAAGACAATAACTTTGAAAATTGATTCTACTTTAGCAAGAATAGCAAGGAAGTATAAAAATTCTTTGGATTTATTAGAGTATTTAAATCCTGAATATGTAGGAAAAGTCATTCCTAAAGGAACTTCAATAAAAATTGGGACTAAAGGAGCAAACTTCTTATGGAAAAAACAAGCTTTAGAATTAGGATTAAGAGTTCAAGATCGGTGGGTAAGAACTTTACTTGATGAAATTTTCTCAATAACTTGGGATTATTCTAAAGCTCAGGGAGATACGGTCTTCCCTAAATTACTTGGTTTAGCTGAAAATGTTCGTCCAAGCAAAAAAATTGTTCAAAAACCTGTAACTACAACAGTCGGGCTTTCTAAAAGTGAATTGTTAAGTTTGGGAATTACAGGCACTTCTATTCCAATGAATGAAGGACTAAAACCTTTTGTTAAACTAGTTGAATTTAAAAAAGTTAAAGATCTAAAACCAGCCTTTAAAGAACTCTTTAAAGAATATCTCACTCTTTATTTCCTCTATTCAGGTTCACCACAAGAAAAAGCAGCTTTTCAAAGATTAGCTGAGGCTTTAGAAAAAATTGCTCCTGCAGCAAGAACACCCCGTGATATTCTTAGATTAGAAATTATTAAAGTTATTCGGGAACATTCTTTTAAATTACCCCCATCTGTACAAGGTTTATTTGATGTTCTAGCTTTTAGGGATAAAACAAAAATTCAATCTGCTTTAGAGGCATTATTAAACCCAAGAGTTAAATCAGTAAAAATTAAGGGGAAGAAAGTTAAAGGGGGGGCTTTAGAACAAATTTATTACGATCTTTTAAAAGAAAGAAAAATTAGAACTGCGCAAAAATATGGCTTGGATGTTCAAGCTGCACTTAGAGATTTCGAGGAGAGCTGGGAATTTGCTGCTGAAATAGTTCCGAATATTGATGTTTTATTTGATGCTGTTACTGAAAGATTACGCCTGCTTTATAGATATAGATATAAACAGTGGGAGCTTCCTATTAAGGAAATAATGAAATTTGCAAAAACTTACATTCCTGCTAGGGGCTTGACTTTGAAAGAACGAGCTAGATTGCCTGGGTATTTGAGTGTATTGGATGCCTTTAAAGAAAATGTTAAAATTAAGATGGAAAAAAAGAATTTTGAGAGCCTTTTTGAATCTTTTAGGGCTTCGAATTTAGAACTTAAAAAGGAAGTAGAAAGAACCTGGGTAATTTCAACATTAAGGAAAAAAGATATTGAAACAATTAAGAAGTTTGTTATATCTCACCCTAATTCTAAGGTTTATATAACAGGATCTGCAGTAGAGGGCTTTGAAAAAAATCGATCCTTTTTGGAATCTCTTTTCTTGAGTTCAGGTATTGAGTATGAAGTAATAAAAAAAGCCCCAGAAACTTTACCTTCAGATAAGTTTGTTAATATTCTTTATGCTCGTGGTTTTCAAACGAGAATTAATCCGTGGGGAATCTTTAAGAAAGAAGATTTGCCCATTTTTTATTCTAGACTTCCAATTCGTCCGTTTCATCAACTAGGGAAATGGGAAAAAGAAGAAGTCAGGAAATTATTTGTTGAAATGCTATCAAAGACTGAAAATGGAAAAAGAGTTTTGAAAATGTTTAAAGCTTTGGGTAAGGAAAGTCAGGAAACATTTCTTGAAAATCTTCAACTAAATTCAAAACTTATTGCAAATTCTTTCTTTGCTAACTTATTTACTTTTGATCCAAAAAAGAATCTGGTTAAATTTTGGAATCCTTATTTTAAAGATATAGCTTCAGAGGCTTTTGCTGTTGAAATTTTGGCTAAGGGAAAAACCATAACTCCTATTAGCAAAGAATTTAAATACTTTCTTAATAAGAGAAATAAACTTTTAACCCATCTAGAGAAATTTGAAAAGAAATTCATTGGGAATAAAAATCTTAATGACTTTTTGTCGCAGGTAAGTTCGGTATTTAATGCGAATCTTGAACCTGATAAAGGAAGATTTATTAAGACTTGTTTAGCGGTATTAGAGGGTAAACTTGGGTCTGCACCGTTAACTAAAAATTTAAAGAATGTAATAGAGATTCATAGGAAACAACTTCTTGATTATTTCAAGGAGTATAATAAAATTCAAAGCTTAAAATCAAAATATCAAGGTTTATTGAAAGCCAAAAAGTTAAATCAAAGTCAAAAACAACGCTACGAGCTGGCAATTAAAGCTTTAGAAAAAAGATCTAAGAATATTCTTAAAAAGCATTTGAAAACTAGAGAAAAGCTTGAAAAAGAGATTTTAAGATTTAATAAGGCTCGAGCTAAAGAAACAGAGAAGATTTTAAAAACTCTTAATTTAGATGTTTCTACATTCCCTAATCTTTCTCTGGTTGAAAAAGCTGTATTTTTTGAATTGGGCCTTGAAAGACCATTAAAAGGAAAATGGGGTGTTGGATTAGAGCAAGCAATTGAATTCCAGAAACAAAGATTAGCTAAAGAAACAAGTTTGTTAAAGAAATTAACTGAATTAAAGAAAAAGGGTATTCAGAATGTCGGAATCAAGCGAATAGATGTTGATGATATTAAACCTAATTCTCTTTTTGATGAAATTTATGAAGAATCATTTAGAAGAATGGAGATTGCAGAATTTACAGCAGGCTTTGATAGAACAAAGGACAAATTTTATGCAGAATTTTTCCACGTTATTGAGCCAGACTTTGAAGTTAAAGCTCTTTCAACAGAAAGACTTCTTGATGAAATAGTTTCTAGAAAAATTAATTTACTTCTGAAGGGGTTTGAAACCAGAATTAAGCCTGGGATGATTAAAGAAAACCTTGATGAAGCTATAAAAACACTTAAACGAATATGTGCAAAAAGATCCGAATATATTTCAAGATTAAAGAATCTAAATGAAATTTTGCCAATTTTACAGATTATTAAAGAAGGAAGGGTTTATCCAGATATTAAAACTTTCTTTGGTGATTTGTGGAATTTTGCTCATAGTAATTTTACCTCAGAGTTTGTTCAACGGGTTACAAGATTAAAAGATCTTCTAGAAGGAAAATTGAAAGAAACTATAGGAATCAAAATTGAGACTTTTAAAGACAAAGCTTTAAAAAGAGATGTGGCAAAGATAAAAATTGAATCTTTGCCGGATGAAGTCTTAGTTAATTTTATTGAAAAAACCGATCTCTATACTTGGAAATTCCCAATCACAATAGAAACTTCCCTGCCTTCTATTAATCAACTTAAGAAAGAAGGTGGGAATTTTATTTTTGTTGATCTTCCTGTCCTTGAAGAGGTTTTACAAAAAGAGTTTCCTAAAGCTTTAATGGTAAAGCCAGGGCATTGGATTAATGATCCTAAAATTAAGTTTTTAGCTCCTGGAGTTTTAATAAAGAAAGATGGAAAGAAGATTTGGAGTGAAGGAGAAAAAGAAATTTTTGAAAAGTTTCATAAGTTGTTATTTTCAGGAAAGAAAATAGTTATTGTTGGAAAAAACACAAAGGGTTTCTTGGATAGAATGATTGCTTTGATGCCAGAAAAAGAAAAAGAAATCTTTAAGCTTGTTCGTGAGGGAAATAGATTAATAACCAATGTAGGGAAAAAGGCAATTACAGCTCGACCTTGGTTTATGCCAAAAAGCTTGGATGAATTGAGAAAATTAAGTAAAACAGCGGAAATTAGATTGAAAGAACTTTTCCCTTCTAAAAAAATCGATAAATTTCTTGAAGAACTTAAGACTGTAAGTAAACCTTTACCTTTTGTTGAATATAAACACTATGAAGTTAAACGTCGCTTTGATGTCTTGAGGAGTAATTTAGAAAAAGAATTTGCTAAGAATAAAGAGCTTCAAGAAATTTCAAAGGAATTTATCAAGAATAATTTGTTAAAAGGA
>JAGHBK010000037.1 GCA_021161025.1 bacterium
AGTAAAAATGCCATATAGTTAATGATAACAAAAAAAAAGATAAAAAAGAAGTCTTATTCTAGAACTGTTTCAATTATTATCCTTATACTTTCCTTTTTAGGTGTAATTTATTTACTAAGTTATTACAATTATAAAATAGCTCAACACCGAAAAGAAGTACTCTCTGAAATTTCGAGATTAGAAAAAGAACTTCTTTCTTTAAAAGAAAAAAACGAAAAACTAAAAGCCGGAATTTCTCAAACCCAAAACGAAACATATTGGGAGAGAGAAATCAGAGAACAGGGATATGTTAGAGAAGGTGAAAGACAAGTGGTGATTTTACCCCCCGAGATTGAAAAAGAAAATGAGGCTTTAAAGGAAGAATTGTTTTCCGCTCATAATTTCTGGCAAAAAATCCTTCAATGGTTTGAAAGAATGCGGGATTAGTTGAGCGGTTCAACAGCCTCCCACCTTTATTGCGGGTATAGTTTAGGGGTAAAACGTATCCTTCCCAAGGATAAGTCACGGGTTCGATTCCCGTTACCCGCTTACAAAAGGTGGGGGGAAAGGCGGGTTCGACTCCCGTATCCCGCTCCTTCTCTGCCGATGTAGCTCAGTGATAGAGCAGGGGTAGAGCATGGCTCTCCCCCGGCTAGAAAAATATGCCCGAGTAGCTTAATTGGTTAGAGCAATCGCTTCGTAAGCGATAGGTTGGTGGTTCGAATCCGACCATCGGTTTTAAAGTTTATGAAAGATTTCCAAGAAAAAATCAAAGACTTAAAAAACAAACTCCTCCTTTTGGAGGACCATCTTTGAATTAGCTAAAAAAGAGAAAAAAATAAAGAAATTAGAAATTGAAACCCAAAAAGCCGATTTTTGGAAAGATAAAGAAAGAGCAATTAAAATTTCTCAAGAATTAAGTCAATTGAAAGACGAAATAAGAGAATTTTCAGATTTAAAAGAAAGATTATTAATTTTAGAAGAGTTGGGAAAAACAGCTTCAGAACAAGATTTCCAGGAGGTTGAAAAGAGAATAAACGAAAAAGAACTGGAGGTTTTTCTCTCTGGTGAGCATGATAGGAAAGGAGCTATCCTTTCGATATACGCTGGAGCAGGGGGTAGAGACGCTCAAGATTGGGTAACATTGCTTTTGCGAATGTATGAAAGATACTGTCAAAAAAAGGGATTTAAAACTAAAATTCTGCACCAATCTTTTGGAGAAGGAGGAGGACCGGAAGGAAGAATTGGCACAAAATCTGTTACTTTAGAGATAAAAGGTCCATTTGCTTTTGGCTTCTTAAAGGGAGAGAACGGGGTTCATAGATTAGTTAGAATTTCTCCATTTTCTCCCCAAAAGTTACGCCACACATCCTTTGCTAGAGTTGAGGTTATACCTAAAATTTCAGAAAAAGATTTGAGAGAAGTAAAAATCGATCCCAAAGATTTAAAAATAGAGACTTTTAGAGCTTCAGGACCGGGAGGCCAATATGTCAACAAAAGAGAATCGGCTGTAAGAATTCGGCATCTTCCTACAGGAATTATTGTGACTTGTCAATCAGAAAGATTGCAAGGGCAGAACCGAAAAAAGGCAATGGATATTTTAAAAACTAAAATATTACAAATTAAAAAAGAAGAAAAGGAAAGAGAGGTTGAAAAGATAAAAGGTGAAAAAGTCTCAGCTGACTGGGGAAACCAAATTCGAAATTATGTTTTTCACCCATATCAACTAGTAAAAGACTTGAGAACAGGAGTGGAAACAACGGAAGTAGAAGATGTTTTAGACGGTGATTTGGACCAATTTATAGAAGCAGAAATAAGAAATAATAAATAAAATATCCAAATGTTAGTTTTTGAAAATGTAACAAAAATCTACCCAGCAAACCCTCCAGGAGCTCCTTCAATTGTAGCCTTAGATAATATTTCGTTTCATGTAAAAGAGGGAGAATTTGTATCTATTGTCGGAAGGTCAGGGGCTGGAAAAACAACTCTTTTGAAGTTAATTTTAGCTCAAGAAAAACCCACTAGAGGACATGTTTTTTTTAATGGTAAAGATGTGCATAAGATAAAACCAAAAGACTTGCCGAAATTAAGAAGAAGAATTGGAGCCATTTTCCAAGACTACAAACTTTTGCCTTCAAAAACCACTTATGAAAACATTATTTATGTAATGGAAGTACTTGGTAAGAGTAATGAAGAAATTAAAAGAGATATACCGAAGGTTTTAGAAATCGTTGGTTTAACTGAGAGAGCTCAAAATTATCCAGCCGAACTTTCAGCCGGTGAAAGACAACGGGTAGCCATAGCTAGAGCTTTAATTCATAGACCAGATATTATTTTAGCTGATGAACCCACTGGAAACCTCGATCCCTATAATACCTCAGATATTATCAAGCTTTTATTGAAAATAAATGAATTTGGTACTACCATTATTTTAGCAACCCATAATAAAGAGGTTGTTAATTCTTTAGGGAAAAGAGTAATTACTCTTGAAAAAGGGAGGATAATAAGAGACGAGAAAAAAGGAAGGTTTGTATTATAATTCTCAAACTCCAAATTTTTTAAAATGTTAGTGACATTTAGAAGGATAATTAAATTAGGATGGCAGAGTTTTACGAGAGACGGAGGAGTGATTGTTGCCACTTGTTTTATTTTAGTTTTAACAATTTACTTAATTAGCTCACTTTTTCTTTTAGGAAAAGTAAGTCAAATTTTAAATTCACGCTTAGAAGAAAAAGTAGATATTTCAGTTTATTTCAAGGAAGAGGCTTCTGATGAAAAAATTATTAATGTAAAAGAGACAATATCTCAAATACCAGAAGTTAAAGAAGTAAGATATACCTCTAAAGAGAAAGCGCTTGAGGAGTTTATTGAAAGACATAAAGAAGACCCTATTTTAATGAAGTCTTTAGAAGAAGTAGGGACAAATCCTTTTTTAGCTTCTTTAAATATTAAAGCATCTGATCCGACAGATTATCAAACTATAGCTGATTTTTTAGAAAATTCTGCCTTTTCTAATCTGATTGAAAAGATAGATTTTTATCAAAGAAAAGCGGTAATAGAAAGAATCTTTACACTTACAAGTTCTTTCAAAAAATTTTTGTTTTCTTTTTCAGTGATTTTAGCTTTTATCTCGTTTTTAGTGGTTTTGAATACAATAAGGTTAGCAATTTTGAATTCTTCAGAAGAAATTAAGATTCAAAAATTAGTTGGAGCATCGAACTTTTTTATTAGAGGACCATTTTTGGTTCAGGGAGCAATTTGCGGATTGTTTTCAGCCTTTATTGCCTTTTTCCTACTTTCTGGAGTTTGCTGGTTTTTAAGTCCTAAGATTGAGGTTTTATTTTCTGACTTTTCTCTTTGGTCTATCTTTAGAGTACATCTTTTTGAAATTCTCTTAATTCAAATTGTAACAGGTATACTTTTAGGAAGTATTTCTAGCACTATTGCGGTCAGGAAATATTTAGAGGTATAAATTTGGGGGGTAGTTGAATTGGTAAAACGCCGCGCTCTGGACGCGGAGGTTCCAGGTTCGAGTCCTGGCCCCCCAGCAAAATACCCGAGATTTTCCTCGGGTTTTTATTTGTGTTAAAATAAATAAAGTATTATTAAAGGAGAAAACATGTCCCATAG
>JAGHBK010000028.1 GCA_021161025.1 bacterium
CAGCAATATATTCCATTTTTTTGTCTTGTATTCTGAATGATATTACTTTCTCAGCAGTTTAATTCCAAGATTCGAAATTTGAGCGCCACCAAAAATCATTATGCCCGATAGAATAGACCAAGCGATAAGATTGAAGAGACGCGGCAAAAACTCTTTAGGAAAAGATTTATTTATTTCTTCTTTTATTAAATCTTGCATTGCTTCTTGGATTTTTCCATTTCCTGCATCTTTCCCGCTAAAATCAAAATTATAGCTTTGTTGAACCTCTTCTTTAAGTTTAAAAACAGAGGGAAGCTCAGATTTTGCAGTGAAGATATTGAAAGAAGTATAAAGAAACCAACCTATAATAAAAAGTCCAACAAAAATCAACAACCAACCAAAAGTTTTTCTAAAATTGACAGACATTTTGATTATATTTTAAATAAACTCTGTTGTTTTAATATCTTGGTGAGACGAGCAGCTAACTCTTCTCCTTTGCGAGTAAGAGCGTAAGAACCGTCTTTATTGTTTTTTACTAAGCCCTGCTGCCTCAATCTTCTGAGAGGGCGATCAATTTTCCTAGTATCAGGCCATTGAGGATAGTTTGATAATGAAAAATCTTTCGGGAAAATATCAAAACACTTTTTCACTAAATGCTCAAAAGTACATTCCCCTTTATCAGAATTAACAAGATAAATAGCGTAAAGGATAGCGTCCTTTATTGCTATATTTTTATGCCTCTTTTCTAACATTTAAACTCAACTTTTACGCGGGCAGTGCTTTCCATATGAGAATAACTAATAGAAACTTTAGCTTTATTTTTAAAACTCTCCTTGATTTTCTTCCCTAGTCTGACAGCTAATTGATTTTCTGTAGTAGTAACCCTAAAGCAACCATCTCCTATCTTTTTTATAGAAATGAGTCTTTTCATAGGGTCCCTAAGAAAAGCTCGCTCGCTATATCTCGTTATTAAAGTTCGAATTGAATCCAGCAAAACGCTCGGGAAGTTTTTAATAATCAACTCACCCTCAAATTTATTCCCAGAAATCATTTGGCAGGCAGGACAAATTTTAAATTTTAAATTTTTCTCCTCAAGCTTAGAATAATCTTTGCCAAAAGGATGGTGCCAGCTTTTCTTAAAATAAACACAATGACATTTCGGGCAAACTAAATAATCTAAAAAACCGGGCCCAAACTCAGCTTCTTCTTTTTTTGACTTTGGCCTTCTGGGCTGAGATTTTCCCTCAATTTGATTTTTTTGTTTTTTAGAGGGGATATATTTTTTCATTCTCTCCTTGCCAAAAAATTCCTTAAAAACGAGAAATTAGTGTTGAGCAATCACAGTTTATAAACCTGATAACCCTCTCTGACCTTTTTGTCTACCTTCAAACCTATCGATTCTCCTTTTTTAGCTGTTTGAACTTTCTTGTGATCTACTTCCATAGATTTAACTTTTTGTTCGAAGTCAGTATCAATGCCCCCAACAATCTTAATTGTATCCCCGACTTTTAGGACATCGCGTAATTTCACAACAGCAACCCCAACTTTCCCAAAATAATGAGTAATTTTGCCGACTAATTTCCCTTCCGGAGATTTTTCTTGAGCCATATTTTTTTAAAAAATTTAATCTTCGACCTTTATTTTTTAAATTTAGAAATTCTCATCTTTTTTACAAAACAAAAGAAGTAATAAATACTGCTAATTAATTTTAGCACAAAAATTGAGCCAATAGAAATTTAATTTAGACAGCAATATATTTATCTTCAACCCAGCCTACAGCTTCTTTCAAGTTATTAAAAACTTTAGTAGCTTTTGAAAAATCCTGTTCCCTTGAAAACTCATTCGGGATAGCTAAACATTTGATACCCGCTCTTGTAGCCGCCTCGAGGCCATAAGCAGTATCCTCAAAAACAATACAACTTTTCGACTCAACCTCCAATCTTTCCAAACCAAGCAAATAAACATCAGGGTTCGGCTTTCCTCTTTTAACATCGCTGCCCGATAATATCACAGAGAACAAAGGAAAAAGCCCGGTTCTTTTTAATTTTAAAATAACTTCGTCTCTTGGACCTCCGGATATAAGCGCAGTTTTTAAATTTTTATTAAGAAAAAACTCTACAGATTCCTTCGCATAAGGCATTAATTCAATCTCTTTTTCTTTAAACCATTGAAGTAATAATTTTTCTTTTTCGCGCAAAAGAGCTCCCTTTTCAATGCTTAGACTAAATTTTTTTAACAATTCTTCTTCAATAATAATTCCGCTTTTGCCCGCGTAATTTGAGATATACTCTTCTTTGCTCAAAACAGCGTCGTAGGGTTTCAATACCTCAATCCAACCGAACCATTGATAAGGTTCTGTATTAATTAGAACTCCGTCCAAGTCAAATATTGCAGCTTTTAACATAATATACTTAACACTTCTTTATTAATTTGCCTTTCGCAATCCTTATAATTATATCTTAGCTCATCACATATCTTTCAACTTCCTTTCAATTCTTTTTGCTATAATATTATAAATCTTGAAATACTCCAAATCCCGCTTGTCACTAAAATACGCGATCGCGTATTTTAGTGACAAGC
>JAGHBK010000061.1 GCA_021161025.1 bacterium
AAAAAAAATTCAAAAATTCATAAGCGAGAAGCACAAGGCATTATCTACTGGAAAAAGGACAAATTGGCTCGAAAACCAGGAGATGGAGGGCGGTATTAACTGGATGCTTCAACAAGGCATTATAAAGCATATTAAAACCTATGAGAGAAGTTATTACCCGACTGACAATGTGTTAATGATAAGTGTAGAGTTTGGCATGGCTAACCAATTTAGAGATTTAAGCCAAAACACCAAAAGAGGTTTACAAGCAAAAGCAGAAAGAGGTTGGTATCCTACTTTCGCTTCAGTTGGCTATATGCATAATCCTTTAAAAAAGAAAGGGGAAAAGAAATAATCAAAGACCCAGAAAGATTTAATTTAGTAAGGAAAATGTTTGGCCTTATACTAACTGGAAATTATACTCCCCAAAAATTTTAGAGACAGCAACCAATGAATGGGGTTTGAGAAATAGGTTCGGCAAGAAAATTGCCCGAAGCATCATCTACCGAATTTTTGTTGACCCATTTTATTATGGAAAATTTGAATATCTTAAAAATAGCGGCAATTGGTATCAAGGCAAGCACGAACCAATGATAACCGAAGAAGAATACAATCACATCCAGACACTACTTAGCAGAGACAATGTAATTCATCCCAAAAATACACTATGTCTATTATCACTGCACTAAAAGAAAAAACCCTAAGTGCACGCAGGGATGCATTGAAGAAAAAGAATTAGAGCGACAAATCGCTGAACTACTCAGCAAAATAGAAATTCCTCCAGAATTTCACGATTGGGCAATGGAACAGCTTCAAGAAGAAACCAAACGAGAATCCAAAGACAGAAATAAAATCTTAAACAAACATCAAAAAGAATACAATGATTGCTTAAAAGAAATAGACGGCATCATAAGTATGAAAGCCAGAAAAGAACTGGATGAAGAAAACTACAAAAGAAGGATGTCTTTCCTGACCAAAGAAAAAGCCCGAGTTTATGAATTGCTCCAGGAAACGGAAAATAGAGTCAATGCCCAATTAGAAGTGGCTGAAAAATCCTCACTCTTGCCCGAGATGCCAAAAAAGAATTTGAAACTGGCAACCCAGAGAAGCAAAAAATAATACTTTCCAGTTTAGGTTCGAACCTCCTTTTAAAAGACAAAAAACTCCATATTTCAATAGAAAAACCGCTTGTTCTGATAGGAGAAGCGGCTCAAGAGGTCAAAGCCATTCATAACAAGGTTCGAACCTCCAAAAATGGCGAAAATAAACGGACTTTGAGGCAATTATACGCTCAAAGTCCGACGTTGCTCCGGCGGTAGGACTCGAACCTACAACCCACTGCTTACACCTAGTCCTTATGTTTCCATAAGGGGTGGACTATCTCATCCCCCATAAAATTTTAGTGGGGGCGGGGCGCTTCCCCTGCCACAATATTAGTGACAGAGTACTCCCTTTCGGGATAGTCTCTGAACCTTCCCCATGAAATGTGAAATTATCTCATAGGGCTTGGCTGCGGATTACCATACCTTTTAAAGGTTTAGGTTCCCCGGCACTGAACCATCACGATTCAGGCTCCTGCACCGAATGGTGCCAGGACATTTCACCCCGTTTTTCATCCACGATTGCTCGTGGAAGCTGCAGTTCTCCAGCGTGCAACTCGCAATGACATCGAACACAAAGAAGAATACATTTATCTAACTCTCGTTTAATTTTCTCCCAGGAACGAGTCAATCCTTTCGTTGAAAGGCCAAAATCTTTTTCTTCTGGATTTAAGCGATGAAACACCAGGCAATCTAGACATTTATTATACCCACATATCGCACACTTTCCACCCTTGTATTCTACTGCCATCGCTTTCAATTTTTTCCTTCGCTTCTTAACCGCTTTAATTAAGTATTTTGCACGCTGTCGATATGTCCTTTTTTCTGGCATAGATTAAATTATTTTATCACCCGTGCCAGAGGACTTAAAGGTGCTACAGGCAGTCGCTCTACCATTGAGCTACGCCGGAATATTTTAATTATAGAAAATTTAAAGAACCAGGTCAATTAAAAACTGATTTTATTTGGCATTTAGATTTTGACATCTGAAATTTCGTTAGTAACCTTTTAGTTTTTCTAATTTTTTATGTTCTCTAATTTTTTCAAGTGCTTTAGCTTCAATTTGTCGAATTCTCTCTCGTGTAACTCCAAAAACCTGCCCTACCTGCTCTAAGGTATGAGTAACTCCATCTTTCAAGCCAAATCTTAAAGAAAGAATTTTTCTTTCTCGAGGAGTTAGGTCAACTAAAATCTCGTTTAATCTCTCCCTTAATAAGGTTCTAGCAGCCTTTGAAGAAGGAGGCTCCGTTGTTTCATCTTTAATAAATTTTAACAATTCACTATCTTCTTCCTCACCTACTGGTGTTTCTAAAGAAATTGTCTTTTGAGAAATTTCCATTATGTGATGCACTTTATCTACTTCAAGACCAATTTCAGCTGCGATCTCTTCTGGAAGAGGCTCCCTACCTAAATCTTTCAAAAGTTTTCTTCTAGCTTTTGTATATTTTGTAATCGTTTCTATCATATGAACAGGAATTCTAATCGTTCTAGCCTGATCAGCCAAAGCTCTGGTAATTGCTTGTCTTATCCACCAAGTAGCATAGGTAGAAAACTTATAACCTTTTCGCCAATCAAACTTTTCTACTGCCCTAAAAAGTCCTTTATTTCCTTCTTGAATTAAATCCAAAAGAGTCATATTTTTGGAACGACCAACATATTTTTTGGCAATAGAAACCACTAACCTTAAATTAGCTCTAGTTAGTTCTCTTTTAGCTTCTATATCTCCTTTTTCAATTCTTTTTGCTAATTCTCTTTCTTGTTTTGGTGTTAAAAGAGGATAAGAGCCAATTTCTTTCAGATAAGTTTGAATAGAGTCAATTTTTCCACCCAAGGGTAGCTTCTTTTTTTTCTTTTTGCCCACTTCTAAATATTCTTTTACTTCTTTTACCTCAATTCCCCTTCTTGCTAATTCATCGAAAAGTCTCTCCAAACCCTCGATATCCTTCTCGGATTCAGGAAAAAAATGCAAAATCTCAGAGTATGTAACGAACCTCCTTTCTTCACCTCTTTGAAGTAGTTTTTGAACCTTTTCTTCGGGAAAAACTACCTTTTTCTTACGAGTTTGTTTGGGAGTAACTTTTTTCTTCTTTCTTTTTATAGTTTTCTTTCGAGTTTTCTTGCTTACTTTTCTTTTCTTTTTTTTCTTTATCTTTTTTTTCTTTTTGGTCATGGTATTGCTTGAATTTTTTTTGTCCAATAATTAAATTTTTCAATTAGGTCCCTTATCTTTTGTTGATTTTTCTCTTCTTCTGCTTTTTTAATTTCCTGAGAGATTTCATTTAGTTTCTCTTTTATACCCAATTTTCTAATTTCATTTAAGCAGTCTTTGAAATCTTTTTCTGCCTCATCTTTTGCTTCTGCTGGTTCTATTTCTGATTTTAAGGCAAGGTAATTGAAGAATTCTGATAAATTTTCTGGTATCCCTTTTTTTGCTTTTAAAAAAGTAAGAATCTGTGAAATTTTTGGAGAAAAAAACTCATAATCTTTTTCAGAAATTAAATCAAAAAAATCAGGATCTCTCAAGCCAACAGTAACTAATCTTTCTTCTAAAAGTTCTTTTCTTGATTTTTGGGGAAGCTGAACTATCTCTTCTGTTTCTGAACTAAAACTTTCTTCTTCTAATTTTACTTTCTTTAATTCTTCCCTAACATCTTCTTCCCTAACTCCTAATTTTTTAGCTAATTTTTGTATCCAAAAAGATCTAACAATTTTATTAGGAATTCTTTTTATAATAGGTAACAA
>JAGHBK010000056.1 GCA_021161025.1 bacterium
AAACGTGCCTTATTTGAGAGGTAGAAAGTTCTTTTTCTTTTATTACAAATTTATTATCTTTTTTAATACATAACTGATACCTTAAAATCTCTCCTAACTCCTTAGCATACAAATTCAATTCTTCCGTATTCCTATCTTTTATAATTTTCTGAAGTCTCTTATCATCAACAATACATTTTTTAAATTCTTTTCTTTCCTCATTTTCCATCTTCTCTCCCTCCTTTTTTATATCCCAAAATCTCCCCTCATCCTTTTCTACTTAAATAATCTGCCCACTGAACGCTAACATTTAAATTGGGTATTAGTTTAAAATCAGAAATTATCCTTTTTCTTAAATCTTCCAGGTCAGAGGCATGATTTTTGTATCTTTCCATAAATCTTTTTATTTGATAAAAAAGACGCCATATTCTTAAAATAGAAACTTTTCCTTCTTTATTTAATCTTTCCTCCTCACAACCTGCATATAAAACAGTAAGAAGAGAGCGAGCCACTCCTTTATCAAGAATATCTTTAATTAAATTACAAACATTTTTTACTTCTTTAAAATCCTGCCATGTTAATTCTTTACCCATAAAAGATATCCTATCTTTGCCCTCCCTTTTTGCTTTTTTCTCTTCACTTTCTGCCTCTCTTGCTGCATGATAAACAGGAAATTTTTTTGAAGGAGCAATATATATTCCTCCAGAAATAGTAATTTTAGGATGATAACAAACATATTTTCTGAAATTCTCATAAATATCCTCTGCCAATTCAGGTAAATCTGACCATGGACCTAAAATAAATAAATCATCTCCTCCTGAATACACTACACAGCAATTTTTATATTTTTTCTCAACAATCTCTCTTATCCCTGCAGAGAAAAATAAAGAAACCATATAACTTAACATACTAAAACGAGAGATTGTATTAGGGATTAAACCTTCAGAAAAAATCTTTCCTAAATTATCCACATCCATTCTTAAAGCACCCCATTTTTTTATACCCTCTGCATCATCAGCAATATCTTCTAAAGTTTTTGCATTACTATCTTCTTTATAAGGTGTATAAGTTGCCTCAAATCTAAATCCCCATGCATTTTCTTTTAAAAAATCAGAAGAATTAAGAAGATAAATAAAATTGTTAAAATTAGGCTGCTTTCCTTTTCCTTTAAACCACCATTTATATCCTATACTTTCAAATAATTCATACCACTCTCTGACTTCCCTGCTTAATTTTGAACTTTTTATTTTTTCTAACTCTAAATATTTTATCTCTCTTTGATTTATCAGCAGAGATAATCTGATAAAACTTTCACAAAGACTACATAAACCTTCTTTTTCTATCTCCTTTCCACAAATTTCACACCCTTTTGATTCCTTTTTCGTTTCTTCAGGCAAAAATAAGGAGTAATCCAATATGCATTTAAATTTTTTCTTTTTTTCTTTAGCTAAATTTTCTTTTAATCTCTCTATTACTGAAACAAATCTACTTAAATCAAAGTCTTCATAAGATAATTTCACATAGCTTATAATCAAAGACAATTTTCCCTGATGAGCTTTAAAGATATTTTCTTCTATATCTTTAATTAAAGGTTCAATTTTTTCCTCTACTTTATTAATATTGGGAAGGAGTAAAGAAAAATTCCCTCCACCACAATAGATAAGATTACATAAAGTTAAATCAAATTCATCAAGAATCCTGCGTGCAATAGTTTCGGAAAGAAGCTGTAAGTAAAAAGATCTTGCTCTTAATCCTTTTAAAGCTTTTTCTGTAGTTACTGAGTAAATAAAATCCTGAATTCCCGATATATCTCCACTTAAAAGAAGAAAGTCTTCATCCTCAAGATATTTTTCCTCTTTCAGTTGAAATCCTGAAATAATTTTCTCAAGTTTTTGTTCTTCTAATTTTAAATCATAAAGACAAGTAGCAATTGCTGCCGTTGTTTTTAAATGATGAAATAAAGATATCTCTGGTTTATCTTTATAAGCTGAGGAAGGAATAAACAATGTATATTTTTCAAGTAAGAAAAGCGTTTTATAAATTAATTCTTCAAAATTTAAAATACCTTTTAAACATTTTGCTTCTTCCTCAAATTCTTTATACAACTTTTTAAAATTATTAAATTCGTCAATTGCTTTCTCTTTTTTATCTTGAGGAAATAACTCCTTTATTCTTCCACTATTTTTTCTAACTGGATGATACCAAGGATTTATTTTGTATTCATCTTTCTCCTTGAATACTATTTGAGAAAAAATTGAAATTAAAGGTTCTTTTTTAACCTCAACCTCCTCTTCAATTTCTCTATCCTGCCTTTCTCCAGAAGAAAGCCAATCAGCAAGTTGAATTATTTTTTCTTCATAAAAGTCAGGCTTATGATGTTTTAAAGCAAAAATAGCTACTTTGTCCCATTTTTTGCTAAGATAACTTTTTATAAAACGTTCACTAAAAAGCACATGCAAATGAGTAGGCAAATCTTTTTTATTTTTTGGACAGAAATATTCTGCATCTCTTTTCTCTTTTTCTGTTAATTTTTCTCCTGCCCTTTGAGAAAACTTCCCAATATCATGTAAAAGGGAGGCTAAAATTATTACTTGGCGTTTTAGATCTTGAGGCTCCTTCATTTACAAATAATCATAAGAAAATTTCATAATTTTCTGTTTTTTTAGTATTTTATCGCAAATAACATAACTCGGGTATTTAAAAACTCTATATTTCCTCATACTCACCTTTTAAAAAATTTTTATACCAATTGTTAAATTCTTCTGGAGTGGAAAGATGAATTTGGAAAGGAGAAAAGGGATCAATTTTTGATTTAATCTCTGTTCTAATTCTTGCTCTCTCATCAAAATTTTGAGGCAGGCTTTTTGAAATTATCAAAACATCAATATCACTTGTTGGCTGGTATTTATTTTTAATAACTGAACCAAATACTAAAACTTTAACCTCTCCTAAAATAGATTCTGCTATTTCTTTGATTCTCTTACAATAGATTTTATAGTTTTCAAAGTACTTCCTTTTTTCTTTATGTAACTTCAAAGAAATATCAACTAAATTCTTTTTCATAAAAATCCTCACCAATTATTTCCTTAATCAATTTTAAAAACTCTTTAGATTTCTCAAGAAGTTTCAAAACTGTATTTTCTGTAAACTCTTTAGGAAAGTATCTTGAAGTAAAATAGGCATCTTCTAAACTATCAAAGAATAACTCATTGTCTTTAAAAAATTTTAAAATCTCTTCTTTTTCATAAGCTTGAGATAATTGAAAAACTAACTCTGAAAGATAATGTGTTTTGGGCCAATCTCCAATTTTCTTGCCTATTAAATATTTTATCCACAACTGAATTGCCTGTTCTAAATTAAAAGCAGAGAGATTGTATTTTTTTCTTTTCAGTAATACCTCTACTTCTTCAAAAAATTCCTGAGATCTTCTTTTTAGAAACTCAATATTCATACACTGAAAATTATACAATTTTATAGTGAAAACTCAACCACATATTTTCCTAAACCAAAAGAGGTATTTTTTCCTATATGAATTATCTCTCCCAATTTTATAAAAGGTAAAAAATTTTTAAAATTTCCCTGATAAGTTATTTTGCCAACAAATCCTCCCAATTTCATCAAAGTTTTTTGTCTTAAAGAATATCTTGCCCAATCATACCATTTTAAATCGGAAAAGATTGTTTTTATGAAAAAAGTATCTTTTAAAATTTCCTGCCATTTAATATTATCCTGAGTTGTATCTTCGTAGTATTTCTTAAGAGTTGAGATTCTTCTGAATAAAATCTTCATCAGTAAAGAAAAAGGTAGATTATTGATAAGTTTTCCTCCAATCTTTATCCGTGCAGGAGAGATAAAATTTAAAGTAAGTGTATCTGCATTTTTTCCTCTTTTTATTTTTACCGGCTGCAAAAATTCAAGAAGTTTCTCATCCTTGCAGGTATAAATAACTCTTTTTGAATTTTTTATCTTCTCAAGAATAAATTTTCCCCGCAATTTCATTCCTATTCCTATATTTTCCATTCTTTTTACTGCAATTACAAAATAAGGAAAATAGACGGAAGTTTTTCCTATCAAAAGAAGATTAAACTCAAATCTTTCCCCCTTTTTGTACTCTTTCTTTTTATCGTAAGGTGGCTCTAAAATAAAAGGTAAAGGCATATTACTTTTATCTACAGGTTCAAATATTTTTTTATAAACACAACTTCCGGAGGCAAAACAACTATTACAATCTTTTTCTTTTTTATTTATACATACTATATTTTTAAAATTAGCAACTACTGCTCCACGCAAAACCGAACCCTTATATACAGGAAAGGCAGCAGGAGTTAAAAATTTAAGGAAAAATGTATACTTATATACAGAAAGCATTAAAGTTAATCACTAAAAAATAGAGATAAGTTCCTCCAAAGCAGTGCCAGCTGCCTTTATGCTTCCCGCCACACCTTTCACCATTGCCTTCATCTCCTTTCCAAAAGCACACCAGATAGCAAAAATCTTATAACGAAGAGGTTCTCTTTTCTCAGGTTTCTCTCTTTCTTCTAGTTCATACTGCCAAGCTTCTTTAATATTTCTTGGTCCCTCAACAAAGGTTGCATAAAAAAATAGGTGCTCATCTTGATTAAATTCTTTCCCGTATCTATTAAATGATGTCTTACAGAATGTGCATATCCAACCAGATAAATTAAATTTAAAGAGACTAAAAAATACTACTATCTTACTCTTCAGAAAAAAACCTTCTTTTCAAAAAACTCCTTTTTATCCTTTAACTGAAGAATAAATTCTTTTGCCTCTTTATAAGCCTCTTTAGGCATTCATTCATATACAATAACCCTATATACCGCAACAAAAGCACCGGTTCTCTCCCTTTCGCTTTCACAATGAAGAAATACAGGTTGATTCTTTTTATCCAGAACTATCTTTAAAAATTTAATTACCTGTTTATCTGTAGGTTTTTTATAAACACTTAAAGGGATATTGTAAAAAATTTATCCCCAATTTCTTAGCTAATTTTTCTTCCTCTTCTGCTTTATCTTTTCCTCTTAAACTGATGATTGTCTTTACTCCTGAGGATTTCAATTTTTCTATTCCTTTTCTATTATATCCTCCCCTATAAAGAATATCATCAACTTTGTAAAAATTGGCAGGTCTAACTGGGGAAGTAAAGTTAAAGATAAAGACGGCAGAGAGTATGAGTGGTGTTTTGCCTCTGAACCTCTTTGGGAGGTATATAGATGGGATGGCGAGAAGTTTGTTTATTCTAAAGAGTTAAGCACGGTGCCCAAGAGAGGTGAGGAAGG
>JAGHBK010000018.1 GCA_021161025.1 bacterium
ACAACTAAAAGTTCTGTTAAGGTAAAGGCTTTTTCATTGTTCTCTTTTTTCATAATTTCGTTATTAGATTGATAAAAGGTTAAGATACCAATTAATAAACCCTTCCCCAAAAAACATTGCCAAAAAAGTGCCAGTTACTAAAAAGGGGGCAAAAGGAACTTTCGATTTTAAGGTCTTCTTACCAGTTATTATAAGTATTAAACCAATTATAGCCCCAATTAAAACACTTAAAAACAAAGCTATTAAAATTTTGGGGGAACCCAAGAAAAGACCCATAAAAACTGCAAGTTTAAAATCGCCCCAACCCATCCATTCCTCTTTTGAGATTAAAATTATTGCTAAAAGAAATAAAGAGGGTAAAATCCCAAATCCTAAATCCCAAATCCTAAACAAATTCCAATTTCCAAAACTCCAAATTCTAAACAATTGATAGAAAAGAACTATTCCGATGCCAGGATAAATAACTTTATCAGGAATAATATAGTGTTTGAGGTCGTAAACAAAAATGATAATTAAGAAACAAGCGATTAGTAGTAAGTAGCTAGTAGTAAGCAAGTTTTGAAAATTGAAAATTGAAAATTGATTGTGAATTGAAAATTGAAAATTGAAAATTGAAAGAAATAGCACTCCTGTTGCTAGTTCTACTAGGGGGTATTGTAAGCTGATTTTTTTGCCACAATATCGGCACTTTCCTTTCAAAATTAGAAAGGAAAAAAGAGGAATTAAATCATACCAAGTTAGTTTGTGTTTACAACGAGGACAAAAAGAACGTCCTTTTAAAAAACTCTCGTTCTTTTCGAGACGATAAATAACACAATTTAAAAAACTACCTACTGCTAAACCAAACAAAAATATGAAAAAATAAAGAATTTTCTCAAACATCAATTAATTATATCAAATAATCGAATTTAAAAAAACTGGCTGGGAAGTTAACCAGCCAGCGGTTTCAAAATCTAATCGAGCAATCTTTACCAACAGTCTTGAGTAGATGGAGCAGAGGTAGCACAAATTTCTTTTACCCCTTTGTGAGAAGCGGCAAAATACCTTGTCTCACCCGCACCAGTACAAGTATTATTTTCTAAAACTGCATAGACACAGAAGCATTGGCTGGGATCACCGGGCGTACAAGAATCAGTTGATTTTGCTGTACATCTTCCAGCATCAACACCTGCTTGGTCACAATTATTTACCCAACCATAAGCTGCTCCTGTAGAAGGATCTGTTGGTACAGAATCCATATAGGTACCAATGGAAGTAGGAGTAGCATCATCATCAAGATAAGCTTCATTATCTGAATAATACATTTCCATAGCGGTAGCGATTTGTCTAATATCAGACTCCCTCCTAGCATCTCTGGCTTTTGACCTTGCTCCACCTAAAGAAACTAAAACAATCGAAGCTAAAATCCCAATTATAGCTATTACTACTAACAACTCAATTAAAGTGAAACCTTTTTTATTAAATTGCATGATATCTTGTTTAGATTTGATTATATTCGACCTTTAAAACTTTAAACTAAATTTACATATCTGGACATCCCTCAGATGTTCTCTCTCCAACCCCGGCATGAGAAACATAAAAATATTTACTTGGGTCAGCTTCTAATTGGAAATAGACACAGAATTTTTGATCACTTCCATTATCATACCAATAATAAGTCCTTTTCCCATTGGTATATGGGGTTGGGCTTAGATAGGGAGATAATCTAGTGTCTCCGCTAGTAATAGCAGTGGCTGAATCAGGTAAATCAGGGTAAGCCTCTGCATCATCATATTTCATTTCAAATGCTGACATTATTTGCCTTAAATCAGCCATACCTCTTGCATCCCTGGCTTTTTTTCTAGCAGGTCCTAAATTAACTAAAACAATTGAAGCCAACATCCCTATGACTGCTATTACTACTAATAATTCAATTAAGGTAAAACCCTTTTTGTTTTTTAAAAAAATCATTTTTTTAATTGAATTATTTACGACCTTTATTTCTTTCTTTTATTTATTATATCTCTGAAAGAAAATCTAGGTCAAGTGAAAGTTAAAATGTCATTGTCTGATAAAGAGGCATTAAAACCGCAAACATTAAACCTCCCACGATAACCCCTAAAAAAATAATCAAGGCAGGCTCTAATATTCCCAAGAATCCTTCTATCTCTCTATCTACTTCTTTTTGATAAAAATCGACAATGTTTAATAAAGTTTCAGATAATGTTCCGGTTTTTTCCCCCACTAAAACCATCTGACAAAACATAGGAGGAAAAACTTCTGGGACCCCGGAAATGGCATTAGAAAGAGGTTGACCCCTTCTAACCGAATCTCTGGCTTTTAAAATTATTTCTTTATAAACAGAATTTCCAACAATATCAGCCGTAATCTCTAAAGATTGAGAAATTGGTAAACCCCCCGAAATTAAAGTTGAGAGATTTTCAGCAAAGCGAGCCAAATAAACCCTTTTAAAAAGAGATCCTATTCCCGGCAAATCTAACAAAAACTTATCAAAAAATTCTTTTCCTTTCTTAGTCTTGCTATATCTAAAAATTAAAAACAGGATGAGAATCAACGGTAAAAATATCATATGCCACCATTTTATAAAAAAATCACTTACCGCTATAACAATTTGAGTAATAAATGGAAGCTCCTGCCCAGTTTCCTGAAGAATCTTTGTTAAGTTTGGAATGATGAAAAAAATCATTAACAATAAAACTAAAATAGCAAAAGAAATAATTAAAGCGGGATAAATCATTGCCCCTTTGATTTTTTGAGTTAAATTATATTCTCTTTCTAAATGCTTAGCTAAATAATTTAAGGATTCAGAAAGTGTCCCAGAAGCTTCTCCTGCTTTTACCATAGCAATATAAAATGGAGAAAATAATTTAGGGTGTTTACTCAGAACAGCAGAAAAAGAAGCTCCTCCTTCTACATCTTCTGACATTTCGAAAATTTTATCTTTCAAATCTGGATTTTTGGTTTGGGCTGCTAAAACTTGCAAAGATTCAACTAAAGGAACTTTTGATCTAAACATTATAGAGAGCTGGCGAGAAAACAAAACAATATCCCTTTTTGAAATTGTTTCAAAAATTTTTACTTTTCTGGCGTAAATGGGCGGTTTTTGAGCTTCCTCCAAAAATGTTACATATAATCCTCGTCTCTGTAAAAGAGCTATTGCTGCCTCTTTAGAAGATGCTTCAACCACTCCCGAAGAGGTCTGTCCTTTCTCATTTCTTGCTTGATAGTTAAATTTCATAGTTTATTGAAGGAGGTTTTTAAGTTCAGTTGGGTTAAGTGAGTAATTAAGTGCATTTTGAAAAGAAATTTCTTTTATTTTTACTAAATTAGCTAAGGACCTATTTAAAGATATCATACCCTTCTCAACCGATGTTTCAATCACTAAGGGAATTTCGTGAACTTTATTTTCTCTTATTAAATTAGCTACAGCAGGAGTGGCAATCAACACTTCTGCAGCCGGTATTAAGCCTCCTTTAATTCTTGGAATAAGTCTCTGAGAAATAATACCCAAGAGAGAACCAGACAACTGAGCTCTAATTTGCTGTTGTTGCTCAGGAGGAAAGGAATCTACAATTCTATGAATACTTTGGGCTGCTGAATTTGTATGTAGAGTAGCAAAAACTAAATGACCTGTTTCAGCTGCTGTAATAGCTGTAGCTATGGTTTCTCTATCTCTCATTTCTCCCACCATAATAACATCTGGGTCTTGACGGAAAGTAGCACGCAAAGCTCTGGCAAAAGAAAGAGTATCTCTATGAACTTCTCTCTGGTCTATAATCGCCCTATCGCCTTTAAAAACATATTCAATTGGATCTTCAATAGTCACTATATGACAAGCTCTAGTATGGTTTATCTCATCTAAAAGAGCAGCTAAAGTAGTTGATTTTCCGTGAGAAGAGGGACCTGTCACCAAAACAAAACCTTGTGACGGTTTAGTAAATTCATGTAATACAGGAGGTAAATTTAATTCTTCAATAGTAGGAACTTTAGCAGGAATTTGACGTAGAGCGCAAGAAACCATCCCTCTTTGGAAAAAGACATTAACACGAAAACGAGCCTTCCCTTCGAAATGATAAGAAAAATCCAGCTCTTTTTCTTTTTGAAACACTTCCATTCTTTCCTTTCCTAATAAAACTTCAGTTAATCCTCTACTATCATCTGGGCTAATCACTTTTCTCTTTACAAGAGGTACTAATTTTCCAGCAATTCTCAAAGTAGGGGGGTGACCTACTGAAATATGCAGATCAGAAGCTTTTTCTCTAATACAAACTTCCAGTAATTCTGTTAATTGTTTTTGATAATTATTTGGCATAATCTTCTAAAATTTTTTTAATTTCTTCATAAAAATGCGTCTAATTTACGAGTTAAATCCAAATACTCACATAAACGCGATCCAAATGATTCCATATCTGCGATCCGAATGATCCTAATCCATTCGTAGATTAGGATCGCTATCAGAATAATTTGGATGCTATTTTTCCTCTGCTACCCTTAATACTTCTTCAATGGTAGTTAAACCCTGAATGACCTTTAAAATGCCATCTTGTTTCATAGTAATCATTCCTTGACGTTTTGCTTCCTTTAAGATTTCAGCTTCAGAAGGAGTTTTTAAGACTATATCAGCTAACTCATTGGTCACTCTTAGAACCTCGAAAACTCCAATCCTCCCAACAAAGCCTGAGCCATTACATTTTTTGCAGCCTTTAGGTTCCCAGACTTTTGTGGGTTTTTTAATTTTAAGATCTTTTTTGACTTTGGGTGGTAAACTTTCAATCTCTTTCGTTATTAAATTCTTAATTTCTTTTTTGGGTTTTACTGGCACCTTGCATTTATCGCACAATCTCCTAACCAACCTTTGAGCAATAGCAATACTCAAAGTTGGTGGAAGTAAGTAAGGAGGAATCTTCATATCAATTAACCTGGGAATAACACCTAAAGCATTGTTAGTGTGTAAAGTGGATAAAACAATATGACCCGTTAAGGCAGAGTGAATTACTAAAGAAGCAGTTTCTAAATCTCTCACTTCCCCTACCATAATTATATCTGGATCTTGTCTCAAAACATGTCTAAGACCTCTAGCAAAATCATAACCGATTTCTGGTCTTATTTGGGATTGGTTCACTCCAGAAATAAAGTATTCAACGGGGTCTTCTAATGTTACAATATTTACTCCTTCTTTATTTAAAAATTGCAAAATAGAATATAGGGTGGTTGTTTTTCCACAACCTGTAGGACCAGTAACTAAAATCAGACCATAAGGTCTTTGAATCGCCTCTTTTATTATTCGAATATCTCTTTCATTTAAACCCAATTCCTCCAAGCTCTTTAGACCAATATTAGGGTCTAAAACCCTAATAGCCACCTTTTCTCCTAAGGCAGTAGGGAAAGTGGAAACCCTAAAATCAATATCCCTACCATTAATATTAGTTGAAAATCTTCCATCTTGAGGAATTCTGGTTTCATCAATCTTTAAGTTAGAAAGAATTTTAATTCGACTTACAATAGCTGGGTGAATTCTTAAAGGTAAGATCATTGAGGAGTGCAAAGCCCCTAATAATCTAAAACGAACCCTCAATTTATCTCTGGTAGGTTCAATGTGAATATCTGAAGCTCCTCCTTCAACCGCTGTCCTTAAAATAACGGCTACTATTTTTGTAATAGGGGCTTCTTCGGCTAATCTTTCGATTTCGGCTGCAGTTTTAGGCTTAGCTTTTTCTTCGAGCTCCTTTTCTAATTCTTTTAAAGCCCTGGTTACCTCTCTTTTTAAGGTTCGGTATTGTTTTAAAAGTTCAGTTAAGTTAGTGGGAGTAATGAGAAAAACTTTATAATTGAATTTTCCTTGGCGAGCTAAAAATTTAAGAGCCTCTTGAGCACTGAAATCTTCTGGATAAACCATTCCTACCTCTAAAACATTGTTCTTTTTTGTTAAAGGTATCATTTTGTAATGCTTAGCGGTTTCTTCGGGAATTAACTTTAAAACCTCCAAAGATACAGACTCTGGCTCAATTTTTCTAAAAGGTATTTTCAGTTTCTCTGATTTTAAATTGAATAAAAAATCTTCTGAAACTATTTTGTTTTCTAAAATAATTTCTTCTTCTGTTTTTCCTTGTTGTTTAGCTTCAAACTCTAAAGAGGTAGCTTTTTCTTTTTCTAACATTCCTCTTTTTACTAATTCATCAAGTAATGGCATAGAAAATTAAGTTAATCGGTTAGGATTACGATGCCTGTTTTGTGAGGCGGTTACGTTTAGAGTATTCTTACATAACTATTTTACACTTAACGATACGGGTTTTATAACCATAACCCTTTAACATTTTATTCATAGGGTAAAAAGGGGTTTTCTCTTCCTGGTGTTTCTTCAAAAGAAGGAACACCTTCAAAAGGTTGAAGTTTATCAAAAATGGGTTCATCAAATATTTGATAATTAATTTCTACTTTTTTAAACGAAGGAAAGGTGGGGGTTTCCATAATAATGGGCTCTTCTCCTCCAAAATATCCCTGCCAAAGCACAAAGATGGTGATTGAAAGAACAATTACTAAGATAGGGATTAAAAATCTTAATCTTTTTCTTTCTTCTAATGGGGTTTTTTCTGAAAAAGTAATTGCCATATTTAATAACTATATGCTGTCATCTGAATTGTAAAATTAAAAAGAGGGAGTTCTCCTTCTTTGATTTCTTTTGGCGCTGAAAACAAAACAGAATTGATTTCCAAAAGTCTAGCCGAATTTTCTAATTGAGAAAGTAAATTTTTCAAAGAAGAGTAAGAACCTGAAACTTGCAAGGCAATTTGGGTTTCTTTTAATCTTTTTGCCCTACTTTTTTCTGATGGAGGAATTTGGGCCTCTTCTTGAGTTTGAATTTCTGGTTGATAAGCTTGAGTAGTAGCTCCTATTGATTTTAAAATTAAACCATTTTGAGAAACAGAGTTTTGTAAAAAATTAAACAGGGTGGGCAAAGACGGTTCTGATGGAAGGGCGGAATTAATAATTTGAAATTTTGTTTGATAATTTTTGAGATTTTCCAAAGTTTTTTTGAGGTTAGAAAAGTAGTCTTTTTGGTTTTGAAGTTCTCTGGTTTTTTCTTCTAATTGTCTTTCCAAAAGAGAAAGCTCCTTGTATTTTGGATAACAAAAGAATGCGCCTAAAATAAAGGTTAGAAAAAGAGAAATAGTAATGATAAGTAAATATCGTTTCATTTTATTATTTCTGGGTCAAAGGAAAGATAGATAGAAAAAATTATTTTTCCTTCTCTCCCAAGAGAAATATTTGATAAAGAAACATCTCTGACCTTTTGATTCTCTTTAAAGAGGTCAAGTTGCTGGGATAAGGCAACAAAGTTCTCGCTTTCTCCGGTAACTTCTACTGTATGTTCCCTTGTATTTAGAGAAAAATGAGAAAACCAAACCTTGGGGTGACATAAACCCTGAAAAAAATCAAAGAATTTTGAAGGATATTGGTGTCTTTCAATTAAAAAAGTAAAATCTGAAATTTTATTTTGATAATCAAAAGCCTCTTTTTCTAATGCTTTTTCCTCTTCTGTTCTTTCTTGAGAAAGAGTAGTTTCTATCTCCTGAATTTGTTTCTGAGTTTTAGCAACAAAGCGAGTTAAAAGAAAAAAGGAAAGAAAACTCGATATTAAAAGCAATATTGATCCATATAAAAGAATCTGTTGCCAAATTGGGGGTTTTTTAGTTGGTTTTGGTATTATCTCTATCATTTTAGGTTACGTTCAAGGGTTACTGCCTGTTTCGTTTGAGGATTAGGTTTAGCGTTCTTTACCTTTACCTAACCCTTAACATTTGGACGATACAGGCTTCATTACCCTAACCGCTTAACATTTTACTCCAGACCTCTCATAGCCATGCCTACGGCTATGGCATAAGAAGGTCCCATTCTTTCTAAAGTTTTTTCTAAAATCGGAGGATAAAAAACTTTAGAAAAAGGGTTTGCTAATTCAACTTCTCTTGAAAGGTTTTCTTTAAGATACTCTTTTAGACCAGGAAGTAAAGCGGTGGAACCGGCTAAAATTACTTTTTTTACTTCTTTTCCTTCAGATTGACCAAAGTTTCGACAAATTCTTTTAATTTCTCTCACGAGAACATCTATTAAAGGAAGTAGAATACTTCTTAATTCTTTTCCTCTTTTTAAACCCAATTCTTGACCAGCTAAAAGACCGTATTTTTCTTTTAATTTTTGAGCAGTTCCATAATCAACCGAAAGGGACTTGGCTACCAATTCCGTAAGCTGATTACCTGAAACATCGAAACTGTGAGATAACCTTAAAACTCTATTATAAATTATACTACAAGTAGTACTTTGAGCGCCAATATCAACCAAAGCGACTCCCTCTTTTTCATCTTCTAAAACAGAAGATCTTAAAATTCCAAATACTTCTGCTTCCAGGGCCAAAAGTTCAAGCTCCGAATCTTCAGCAATCATTTTATACTGAGATATTATTTCGTTAGGCACAACCACTAATAAAATTTCCAATTCCGTTCCTTTACGATCAGAAACCATTCCTTCTGTTATCTGCCAGTCTAAAGTGACTTCTCCTAAAGGCATAGGTACATGTTTTCTTGCCTCATACACAACAGCTTGCTCTAATTCTTCTTGCGTCATTGGGGGTAACTCAAAATTTGTAAAAAAACTTGAAAAGTCAGGAATTGCAATTACGGCTTTCTTTGTTTGAATTTTTGCTTCTTTTAAAACTGCTTTTATTGCTTTGGAAATGTTTTTATTAGAAAGCAAAAGGGTACTCTTTTCAAAAGTTCTAAAAGGCTTAGCATACAGGGCTTTGGCAGAAATCTCTCCATAATTTTCTAATTTTATCCTCTCACCAAAGCGTGATAATTCAACTATTCTAATTGAAGATGTACCTATGTCTATTCCTAAAGACCTTTTTGGAATTAAGGTAAAAGAGTCAAATATCATAGAATTTCCTTCTTTTCTTTCTGTATTATATTATATCATATATCATAATTTATAGAGAGAGTATACTATGCCAAGGGGTGTAAAAAACTTTCTCTTAGATATTCTCTTTCCTAAATTCTGTCTTGGCTGTAAAAAAGAGGGTACTTTTTTATGTAAAGACTGTGAGGCAGTTTTAGATGTCCAAAGAAGACATCAAAGGTTTTCTGGAAAATATCTTTCTGATTTGTATTGGGCTCTTTCTTATGAAAACCCTTTAGTAAAAACCTTCATTCATAATTTCAAATACGAACCCTTTGTTAAAGAACTAGCAAAACCCCTTTCTAAATTAATATTAAACCATTTTCAATTAATTGAAAACCCACCACCCTTTTTAGAGAACAAGGGTTTTATTTTAGTTTCAGTACCTTTGAGTAAAAAAAGATTAAAATGGAGAGGGTTTAATCAAGCAGAAGAAATAGGAAAAGAGCTAAGCTCCTTTTTAAAAATTCCTCTAATTTCAAATTGTCTAATTAAAATAAAAGAAACCTCCCCTCAAGTTGATCTTCCAGAGAAAAAAAGAAAAGAAAATGTTGTGGGAGCATTTTTGGTAAAGCCCGTTAGAAAAGAATGGAGAGTTTGGGATCCAGTCAGAAAATGTTGGTTTTCTAACGGGATAAAAGATAAAGAAAAAACAAAAGGAAAAAAAGTTTTATTGGTTGATGATGTTTTTACTACAGGTTCTACGATGGAAGAGTGTGCTAAGACCTTAAAGAAATCAGGTGTTAAAGAGGTAATAGGAATAGTGATAGCGAGAGGATAAATAAATAGAAAATTGTAAATGGCAAATTGTAAATTGTAAATGGGAGAAGCCGGCTTTAGCCGGCTTTTGCGGTGGGCGCAGGACTCGAACCTGCACGTCCCTTGCGGGACCCCAGTTTTCAAGACTGGTGCCTTGCCAATTCGGCACAGCCCACCAAATAGAATTTTGGCGGAGGAGGTGGGACTCGAACCCACAAGACCCCTGTTAGAAGGTCACACCTTAGCAGGGTGTTGGAATACCACTTATCCGACTCCTCCAGATAATATAAATTATACCTTATTCTAGGTATCTTTTCAAATTTTTTGAATTGTGAAAACCTATAAGTTGAAAATATTTTTGGACGTCCTTTTTGTTTTCAATTCGAACTTCTTTACAATTTTTGGTTATTCTCGGATGATGAAAATCTAAATTTTTAAAAATTCTATAAACTGACTCAATTAAAGAATAAGAAGAGTTCTTGAAGGCAAGTTTTTTATAACTATATATTTTTCCGCTCACCTTATATCGATGGGTAAATACACAACCATCGGTGTCTATTAAACCCCTTAAACAAGCTAATTGATATTTCTTTTTTTTAAAAATCCAGCCAGGAATTACTTTCTTACCTTTGCCTCTTTTTAATCCTATTTTAGATAAAAAATCGGAAAGTTCGATACTTGAAACTACAGTTCTTATTCCATTACATTCTTTTTTATAAAGAGTGCTCGGTTTTATTCCAAATAATGTTTCAATTAACCGATTAACAAATTTTTGATATTCTTTTTCAGTAACTTTGTTAAGGTTTATTTGAATTTGTTTTGAAGTAACACTCCCATCTCCTAACATAATTCCAATAAATTCTGCTAAAACAGTATTTTTTTCTTGGTCTCTTTATAGGTTTTCTTTTAAATAATCCTTGTCTATTAATAAATTTTCCTTTCTTCTCCCACCACTCATACCACTTCCTTTTTCGATATTCAGGATCTCCCCCAACCTTTCCATATTTTTTAAAGCAGGCGATCCCACCTAACTTAGCTCCTTTGTGAACATACCAAAAAGATTCTTTCAATTTTATGTTTTTTGGTATTTTTACTTTTGCAATTTTCGATATCTTTTTTACTACACCAAAAGGCATCGAGTATTCTTCTCTTTTCCAATCATTTAATGTTCTTTTATGAACCTCAATCTTTTCTGCAAATAATGACCACGAAAGATTTAAGTTTTTTATTGCTCTTAATAAAAATTGATGCTGTTGACCCGAAGAGAAAATAACTCTTTTTTGAAAATTACCCTTTTTAGGCATTATTTATCTTAACAATTAAAATTGCTGAAATCAATTGATTTCCGAAAAATTTTATGATAATTTAAAAAAATCTGCCCTCGTAGTTTAATGGATAAAACAGGAGCTTGCGGAGCTTCAAATAGAGGTTCGAATCCTCTCGAGGGCATAAGAGAAAACTCAAATTGCAAATCTCAAATCTCAAAATCAAAAGTAAAAATAAATTTTATGGATCTCTCTACCCCGGTAGAAAAAATTCCTTATGTTGGAGCTGGGTATCAAAAGAAGTTAAAGAAATTAGGGATTAGAAATATAAGAGACCTCTTTTTTCATTTTCCTCATCGATATGAGGATTTTTCTAATCTTTTACAGATTTCAGAAGCTAAAATTGGAGAAAAAGTCTGCGTTTTGGGTAAAATTCAAAGAATTGAAAACACTAAAACCTGGAAAAAGAAAATGATTTTAACTACTGCTTTGGTGAAAGACGATTCAGGTTCTCTTAGAGTAGTTTGGTTCAACCAACCTTATTTAGTAAATGTGCTCAAAGAGGGAGATAAGATTTGTTTAGCAGGAAAAATAAGTATGGGCCCTGAGGGTTTGTATTTACAAAACCCAGCCTATGAGAAAATAAAAACCTTCGACCTTTCAAAAGATAAATTGCTCCATACAGGTCGCTTGGTGCCTGTTTATCCAGAAACAGAAGGATTGTCTTCAAGATGGTTAAGATTTATAATAAGACCGCTTTTGACGAAATTAAAAAATAAATTAAAAGATCCTCTTCCAGAAAAGATTAGATCGAAATACAAGCTGTTAACTCTTTCAGAGGCTCTTTTTCAAATTCATTTTCCGAGCACAAAAAAATTAGCAAGAGAGGCAAAAAAGCGTTTTTCTTTTCAAGAGCTTTTTATTTTGTCTTTAGTGGTTTTAAGAGAAAAATTAAAAATAGCTAAAGAAAATGCTTTTTCTATTCCTATCAAACTTGAAATAATTAAAAGATTTGTGAATTCTTTACCTTTTAAATTAACGAATGCCCAAAAAAAAGTTGCTTGGCAAATTTTAAAAGATTTAGAAAAGAAAATACCGATGAATAGACTTTTAGAGGGAGATGTAGGTTCTGGAAAAACAGTGGTAGCAGTTTTGGCTGCTTTAAATGTAGTGAAAGCAGGATATCAAGTAGCTTTTATGGCTCCTACTGAAATTTTAGCAAAGCAACATTTTAAAGAGGTTTCTAATTTGCTTAAAAATTTTAAATTAAAAATTGCTCTTTTAACCGGGAAAGAAAGTAAGATAAATAGGAAAAAAATCTCTCGCAAAAAATTATTAGAAAAATTAAAAAATGGAGAGGTTGATATTCTGATTGGCACACATGCTCTAATCCAAAAGGAAGTAAAATTTGGTAAATTAGCTTTTGTGATATTAGATGAACAACACCGTTTTGGGGTAAGACAAAGAGCAAAACTTTGCCAACAGCCGAATTTTATTCCCCATTTTCTCTCAATGACTGCTACTCCTATTCCTCGCACTTTAGCTTTAACTGTTTATGGAGATTTAGATTTATCAATTATTGATGAACTTCCAAAAGGAAGAAAAAAAGTTATTACAAAAGTCATTCCTCCAAAAAAGAGGAAGATGGCTTATGAGTTTATTAAAGGGGAGGTTAAAAAAGGAAGGCAGGTTTTTGTAATTTGTCCTAGAATTGAAGCAAAAAATACAAAAAGTTTGGGTTGGGCAGAAGTGAAAGCGGTAAAGGAAGAATATAAAAAACTCTCTGAGGAGGTTTTCTCTGATTTAAGAGTGGCTATGCTCCATGGCAGATTGTCTTCGGAAGAGAAAGAAAGAATAATGGAAGATTTTAAAAAAAGAAAAATTGATATTTTAGTTTCCACATCAGTAATCGAAGTAGGGATTGATGTGCCAAATGCTACAGTGATAATGATTGAAGGAGCAGAAAGGTTTGGCTTGGCTCAGTTACATCAATTTAGAGGAAGGGTGGGAAGAGGAAAACACCAATCTTTCTGTCTTCTATTTACTGACTCTCCGGCAAAAAGAACAAGAAAAAGGTTAGAGGCTCTGTTGACTTGTGAAGATGGTTTTACCCTGTCAGAAAAAGATTTGGAAATTAGAGGTCCTGGAGATTTCTCTGGTGTAAGACAATGGGGAATTCCTGATTTACCGATGGCTTCTTTAAAAAACCTTTATTTAGTTGAAAAAACAAAGAATGCAGCCAAAGAGATATTAAGTGAAGACCCAGAATTAAAAACATATCCCCTACTCAGAAAAGAATTGGCAAAATTTAGAGAAAGAATCCACCTTGAATAACGAATGTTAAATATCAAAACCCAAATGTCAAATCAATGTCAAATGACTAAATATCAAAATTTTTGGGAAATTTGGATTTTGAGTTTGATTTGTTATTTGTCATTTGGATTTTGGAATTGGGATTTTTCGGGTTTTTTCGGTGGGCCAAAAACCAAGTTCTTTTCCTAACATTAATCTTGTTTGGGCATCTAAAGCTGGGAAAGAGCCAAAGAAAATTAAAGTTAAGGGCAAAAGTAACCATTGCAAAGCCATTGAAAGAGTTTTCAATCGGCTGTATTTTTGGGGGCGAGGAGGCAAAAGGGAAAAACTAATAACCCCTCCTATCAACATTCCTATCATAGCTACTGTCATAATATTTGAAGTTAAGCGTGGCAGATTATAGGAAAGCAAAGTGACATTAAATTTTTCTCCTCCCAAAAAAATTGGCAACCAACCCAAAAAGAAAATTAAAAGAGCTGTAGTTGCCCAAGACCAAAACCCTTCTAAGATAATAAGGGTATGTCGAATTTTCTCTGAAAGGGGAATTTTTTTATTTTTTACAAAATGATAAAGCAAAAAAGGGATATTTTCTACTCCCCAAGCCCAACGCCTTTGTTGCTTATATTGATTGACTATTGTTCGAGGTAAAGTTTTCGCCATTACAGCATCCATAGAAACAGGGTAATTTAAAGGTACAGTTTTGTAATCGCCATTGTAATATAAATATGCCTTCCAAAAAACCCGTGAATCATCAGAAACAATATTCGAAGGATAGCCTATATCTTGAAAAACTTTATAAGGAAAGGAATGAGATGAATAAGTAACTAATTGCTCTGGTCTTTCTTGTTGCATCATTTGCCAGAAAGTACCTGAAGTAGAAATTACTCGAGAAAAAGCTGGAGCTTCCCAAATGTTATTGTTATAAAGAGGAATTGGTTGGAAACTGGACCTAAAAGGATTTTTTACTTTTAAAAAATTATAGGTTAAACATAAAAAATATTGAGGATAGGGACGGGTATCAATATCAAAATTTGAAATAATAATATTTTCTGGAGAAAGAGAAAGAGCTCGAATGATTTCCTTTTTTGTCTTGTTTATTGCGAAAGCAACGTTTGAACCCTTACCTGGTAACTCACCCGGAAGATTTTTTGGATGAAAGGTGACCAAAAACTTAAAAAATTTAGCTTTGTACTTTTCTTTTGCCATTTTAGCTACTTTTTTCGCCTTCTTTCCTGCTCTTTCTTCCAGAGCCAACAAAACTATCATTTTTTCTTTTGGATAATCACAATTTAAAAGAGCTTCTAAAGAACTATCTATAATTTCAAAACCTTCTTTAAAAGCGGGTAAAACTATTAAATGATAAATTTCCCTCCATCTCTCTGGATACTCTTTTTCGAGCTTTTCCCTCCAATCTGTTTTTAGATTTTTTTTAAGTTGTCTAAAACTAGAAAGCTGATGGAAAGAAAGATAGATAATTCTTATTAACCAAAAAAGGTCAAAGCAAATTATAAAGATGGCTACAAAAAAAGGAGCATAATAAGATAGAAAAAAAGCACCCAAAAGAGTACTCCAAGACAAAAAGCCTGGCAAAATTTCAAAAAATCTAAAAAGGGCCCTATCTTTGAAAAAATCAATTTGAGAACTTTTGGTAAGTTCTAAAGAGGAAAAAGTCATGTAGACAAATTAAATTTCCTAAAACTTTCATTATTATATTACTAAATCTGATTTGTAAATCAAGGAGAGAAAATTTAAACAAGTGGGAAAATTTTTTTTGATTTCTTTTCATTCACTCGGCACTTTGGATAAGCCCTCTTCCTTAAAATTTTAAAATCTTTTAAAATATCTAAAAGAAAACAAAAAATAAATTAATCTACTTATAATTTTATAGAAACCAGGCAAGAAGACCACCGAATTCATTCGGTGGATGAATTGCCCCACGATAAGGTATCATAATAGTAATGGCAAAGCAAATCTTAAATCCCGTTAGAGGTTCTAAAAACCCAAAAGAAGCACAGAAAGATAATATCTCTAACGGGGTAAAGAAAACATACAAATTTAGATTGTATCCAACAAAGAGTCAAAAAG
>JAGHBK010000050.1 GCA_021161025.1 bacterium
ATTTTGGGATATTCTACAATAGGATATAAAATATTAAAAGAAGTTATGGCCAAATCAATTTATACAAAAGAGTACAGAAAAGTTATTAAGAGGCTTAAAAAAGCCAGATTAGAAGCTGGTTTGAGACAAATAGAAGTTGCCAAGAAACTAGGAAAACCTCAATCTTATATTTCTAAGATTGAAAGAGGAGAAAGGAGAATTGATATAGCTGAATTAAAAAAGATTGCTGATATTTATAAAAAATCTTTGAATTATTTCATTGAATAAAAATACGACAAACAGAATATTATGGGTAAACACGAGAGAAAACAAATTGAAGAAGCGGAAAAAATAATTGTTAAAATCCTTAATTCCAAGAATATTTCCGGTTTAGATAGAGAAAACCGTTGGTTTAGGCATGCAGTTGCTATTACACAGAGTATTAAAAAAGATTTTCCCGATATTAAAAAAGCACAACATTTAGGTAATCGTTATAATAATACGGGAGATATATTATTAATTACCTCTGATAAAAGAGAAATTTTTATTGAAGTTAAAATGAGTGATACAAGATTAGGTGTGGGAACTAAAGCAAATATCAGTCAAGATGCGCTTACAGAAAATTATCTTTTTATAGGTAAAGTTAAAAGCTGGAGTGAATTTCGCAAAGAGAAAAAACATAATGAATGGGTTGATAGTTATTTAGATCTTTTTACTAGATGTCCAAAAAAGATTTTAAATATTTCAAACTCCACAATTAGAAGAGAGGAGAAAGCGAGATATTTAAGAAAATTAAAAAAACAAGGGAACAAAAAAGCTAGAGAAATTCTTAACAGAATTCACGAAAGAGACAAAGAAGAAAAAATAGAATATTTAATTTATCTTAGTAAACAACCACAAAGAGAAGAAATGATCAAGAGATTTTTTATTTTAATTACATTAGGTATCCATAAAAAAGAAGAATTACAGGCTCTAATAAAAAAAGATAATTTCTTTCAAGAAATTCAAGATCTTTTGGTGTATTATGGGAATTCTTACAATGATAAAATTATTGTTAGGAAAGAAAACGCAGGTGAGAAAATTAAAAAAGTTCTCGAAGAGTTTTCAGGTTTTAAAATTATTTTTCCTTCCGGAACTACCCACTGTAAATTAGTAGGAATAAAGGGAAAGAAAAATATACCTTTATTACAAATAGTTTTACATTGGAAAAATATTGCTCAAGGAATTAAAACTCCGTGCCTTAACATTTTTGATCTAACTCCAAAATTTATTAGCCCTTATTAATTTGGATCAATTGGGAATAATTTTTCTAGCTCAGTTTTAGAGATTTGCGTATTTCCTGTAATACTTCTTACCACTTTCAATTTTTCTTCCGAGGAAAGCTGTTCAGCAATATCTTTAAGAGTTAAGTTTGTTTTTGGTGAATTTTTCCCAAAATCCATCTTAAGTTGTGCTTGTTTAGAAGGAGGAAAAATAACATTCACATGGTTTTCAGCAATAAACTTCATTCCCGGAGGGATAATGGCTGCTTTTAGTTTCGCTGTTTTTACTGAGCCTGTAATTCTATTTACAACAATAGCAGGACCGACATCAAAATCTTTTCTTTTTACATATTGAGGCTTTGTTTTATCGATAATTGGAAATTTTAGTCCCGTTGGAGTTATATTATGAGCCCATATTAAAGGAATTCCTTCTTTCGGGTTGTTTGTTAATAAATGCTTATTCTGGTTCCAAACCAGTCTGCCAGTTTTTACCTCATATCCGAGATCGTGTAGTATTAATTTATTCTCGAAAGCTTTTTCTAGAAACTTTGGATTTTCGCTAAATATTAAAATTCCATTTTTTTTGAATAAATAGTTTCCTTTGTTTTTACCTTTTTTAAGAATAAGTAGCATTGTTGACTGCAATGCTCCGCGGAATATTTTGGGATTATCTAAGATATGTAAATATTCAATATTGGAATTCTCTACAATAAATTTTCTTAGTTTTAAAAAGTATGCTCCGTTATTCATAGAAGGGGGAACAACATAAGCTAAATATCCACCTTCCTTTAGCCATTTTAATCCCTGATAAATAAACAAGCTAAATATGTTTAATCTCCCATTTATAATACTTCCGAACTTTTTTCTTATATTTTCCGAAGGAGTGAATTCAAAATAAGGTGGATTACCAATTACGAAATCATACTTGTTATAGTCTTCATTAAGAAGAGCATCTAGTTGTTTAAAATTTGCTTCAGGAACTACCTTTTTAGCAATACCTACTAGTTTTTTGTCTATATCCCACCCGAAAAGTTGAGGATTTTTGAAATATTTTTTTGCTGTGATTAAAAATTCTCCTGTTCCACAAGCAGGATCTAATATTTTTGGGTTTTTAATATTGGTTGGTAATTTACTAAGAAGTGCTTCTCTTATTGATCTTGGGGTAAAATATTGCCCTAAAGATTTTCTATATTCTATATCTGTTTCTTCCATATACCTAATTGTAGTCTCGGTGAATTCTTCTTTTTCTTTTATTTTTTCTTTTAATTCGTCAAAGCTTCTAATTACACTTATCACCTTTCCCTGAATTATTAATTCTTTTGTAAAAATTGGTTTTATTTTTGGATTAGCTGGTTGAAGTCGGAAGCCATTTTTTTCTCTATAAATCTTTTTGAGTGTCACTTCATTATCATTTATTAGAGCCACTACCGTTTCTCCATTTTCAGCAATTGGTTGCTTTCTGATTACTACAATATCTCCATCATAAATTCCTTCGTCCACCATACTATTTCCTTGAACTCTCAAAGCAAAATGTTCACCTGATTTAGATAATTGTGATTTAGGAACTTCAATCATTTCCGGATCTTCTATTGCTTCAATCGGTTGACCAGCAGCAATAGTGCCAAGTAGTGGAATTTCTACTGTCTCTTTTTTTTCTCCCACTATTTCAATAGATCTGGGTTCGTTTTTTTCTCTTTTGATATACCCTTCTTTTTCGAGTCTTAAGAGATGATGATGAATAGTGGATACTGAAGAAAGTCTAAAATGCCTTTTAATTTCTTCTATAGAAGGAGCATAACCTTTTTTTTCTTTGAAGTATTTTATAAAGTCTAAAATTTGTTTTTGTCGTTTTGTAATCATAATGTTGACTTTTCTTATTCAATAGCTTACAATTATAGTATATCGAAAATAAATCGAAAATGCAATTAATAGTTTTCCACAATTCTATCAATAAATAAAGGTCGAAAAAATAAATAATTACAAAATAAAAATCTTATGGGAAAATCAAGTCAAACGATTATTTCAGAAATTAAAAATTTTATGGCAAAGTGGGAAGGAGTCTATTCTGATTGGTATGTAGGAATTGCGTCAGATCCAAGAAAGCGTCTTTTTGATGAACATAATGTGAATGAAAGAATAGATACCTGGATTTATCGTCTAGCAATAAGCTCGGACGCCGCACGAGAGGTTGAAGACTATTTTATCAATGTTTTGGGAACTGATGGCGGAACTGGAGGAGGTGATTATGATACAAAATTTGTTTACGCCTACAAAAAGACTTCCTATACTATAGAGTGATTTATTTAAATAAAGGTCGATAAAATTTAACTTTTAAGTAACAAAAATGAAAAAAGGAATAAAAGCTGAAAATAGGGTTGCGGCTTCATTGCGAAGATCAGGAGCAAGAGTTAAACAGTCTCCGGGGAGCAGAACTTCAGCTGATATAGAAGCGAAATGGGATTCTGGAAAAGAGTGGTTAGTTCAAGTAAAGTATTCCGGCAAGGAAAGACCATCATCTTTAAGTTATAATGAACAAAAAGCTTTACTTGCTAGAGCGAAAAGGAATAATGCTACAGCTGTACTTGCTGAAGTAACTCCTGATAAAATTAAATTTATCTCTCTTCGTACTGGTCGCAGACTTAAGCCGTAATTGCTTTTTTATTTTTATATCAATAAAGATTAGAATACACGACGGGTGAAGGAATGGGCGGTGGCGCGCTTTTGCGTCAGCAAAAGCAAGCAAAAAGGAAAAATTTTCTTTTCCTTAATTGAAAAATTTTTTAGGGGCGCGCGCAAAAAATAAAATGTAGAAAATTTTTCCTTTTTGCTACTCCGGCGGTCAGGCGGAGTGGCGCCAGCGCGTTCGGGTGGGTCTCGCCGAAGGCGAGATCTGCCAGCCCGCGCGGAGCGCGGGCTGGCATCAGAAGTCAGCGTCAGGGTTTTCTTTAAAGTAAGTTCAGATTTTGTTCAATAGATGGAGCCAGACAGGAATCTTTGAAAAATTTTCTTTATTTTGTGCGCCTCGCACCTTCGGCGCTCGGCGCTCAAATTGGGCAAATTTTCGAGTATTTTTTTCGCCGAAGGCGAAAAAATATTTTAAACCAATATATGACTAAATTCTTTCTCTACGCCAGAAAATCAACTAATGAACCAGATAGACAAGTTTTGTCTATCGAAGCCCAAATTACTGAATTGAAAGAATTTGCTAAAAAAGAAAATTTAGAAATTGTAGATATTTTTATTGAATCTCAGACTGCCAAGGAACCCGGAAGATCAATTTTTAACGAAACGCTCTCCCGAATTGAAAAAGGAGAAGCTAATGGAATTTTAGCTTGGCATCCAGATAGATTAGCCAGAAATTCTGTTGATGGTGGAAGGATTATTTATCTTTTGGATATTGGAAAAATCAAAGAATTAAAATTCCCTACTTTTTGGTTTGAACCAACTCCGCAGGGAAAATTTATGTTAAATATTGCTTTTGGTCAAAGCAAATATTATCTTGATAATCTTTCTGAAAATACTAAAAGAGGTTTGCG
>JAGHBK010000034.1 GCA_021161025.1 bacterium
AAATTATTGTGATAGATATTTGCCTGCTATTCCTTTCCCTGAAAAAGCCCTTGATTTATTAGATGAAATAACAACCTATGCCTTTCAGAAAAGAAAAAGAATTGTTTTACCAGAAGATGTAGCAAAAGTTGTTTCTGAAAAAGTTGAAATTCCAGTAGGAGAAATAGAAGCAAAAGAAAGAGAAGTTCTTTTAAATTTAGAAAATTTAATTCACCAAAGAATCATTAATCAAGCAGAAGCGGTAAAAGAAGTGGCGACTGCTTTAAGAAGAGCAAGAGCTCAAGTAAAAACTAGAAAAGGACCTATGGGTAGTTTTTTGTTTTTAGGACCAACAGGAGTAGGGAAAACTGAAACTTCAAAAGCACTATCTGAAATTTATTTTGGCTCTGAAGAAAAAATGATTAGGTTGGATATGTCAGAGTTTCAAGCTATAGAAGATATCCCTCGTCTAATCGGCTCTGAAAAAGAAGGAGGTCTTTTAACTACTCAAATTAGAGAAAATCCGTTTTCTTTAATACTATTAGATGAGATAGAAAAGGCTCACCCGAATATTTTAAACTTGTTCTTACAAGTTTTAGATGAAGGACATATTACAGATGGTATGGGTAGGAAAGTAGACTTTAAAAACTCAATTATTATCGCTACCTCTAATGCGGGGTACAAAGTAATTTTAGAAGCCATTAAAGAAAAGATAGAGTGGAATCAAGTGAAACAAAAGCTTTTAGATTATTTGTTTCAAGAGGGTATCTTTAGGCCAGAATTTATTAATCGATTTGATGCTTTTGTTATCTTTAAACCTTTAAGTCATCAAGATCTTTTAGATATTTGTCAACTAATGCTCCAAAAATTGGAGAAAAACCTTAGAGAAAAAGATATAGAGTTTATTATTACAGAGCCCTTAAAAGAAAAGATTGTTGAACTAAGTTATAAGCCTGAATTTGGAGCTAGGGAAATGCAAAGAGTGATTCAAGATAAGATAGAAAATGTTTTAGCCGAAGCTCTTTTAAGTGGTAAACTAAGAAGAGGAAGTAGGCTAGAAATAGATCCTGAGAATTTTGAAATTATCATTCATTAGTAGTAAGTAGTAAGTAGTAAGTAGTAAGTAGTAAGCCCTAAAAAGGGTTTTTTTGTTTTGATAGTGGAAAAATTGTGGATAAATTTAAAATTTTATCGGGAAATTAAAAAAAGATTTTAAGGCTTGACTTAATAATATGAAGTGGGTTATAAAAAACATGAGGTGGAAAATTGTGGAAAACTATGGGAAAACTCTTGTTTTTTGTGGATAATTCAATATGTTTATAGGAGAATATCAGCACACAATTGATTCTAAAAAAAGGTTGGCTTTGCCAGTTAAATTTAGAAAGGAATTAGGGAAGCAGGTAGTAATTACTCGAGGTTTAGATAATTGTTTAATTGTTTATCCTCAAAAAGAATGGAAAGTAATGTCTGATAAATTAGGAAAACTACCTGCTAGTCAACCTGAGGCAAGGGGATTTGCAAGGATTATGTTAGCCGGAGCAATGGAAGTAAGGTTAGATAAACTAGGGAGGATTTTAATACCAGAGTATTTAAAAAAATACGCCTCTTTAAAAAAAGAGGTAGTGGTGTGTGGTATCTTCAATAGAGTGGAAATTTGGGATGCTGAAAAGTGGAGAAAATATAAAGAAAATATGGAAGGAAAAGTAGAAGATTTAGCTGCTAAATTAAAAGAGTTAGGGATATAATGCATGTAGCTGTTCTTAAAAAAGAGGTGCTGAAATATTTAAAACCTGGAAGTAATGAGAATTTTATTGACTGCACAATAAATGGAGGTGGGCACGCCTTATCAATTTTAGAAAAAACTGGGCCCAAAGGAAAATTATTAGGAATTGATTGGGATCCAGAACAAATCGAAATTTGTAATTTAAGATTAAAAGACTTTAAGGAAAGAGTAGTTCTAGTTTGCGACTCTTTTACAAATTTAAAAAAAATTGTTGAAAGTGAAAATTTCAAGCCCATTTCTGGAATATTATTTGATCTTGGTCTTTCAAGTTGGCACTTGGAAGAATCAAAAAGAGGTTTTTCTTTCTCAAGAGATGAACCATTAGATATGAGATATCATATCAAAACTCAAAACTCAAAAATCAAAAGTCAAAGCTGTTTAACGGCAGAAGAAATAGTGAACAAATATCCCAGAGAGGAAATTGAAAAAATCTTAAGAGAATATGGTCAAGAAAGGTTTGCTAAAAGAATTTCTAAAGAGATTGTCAAAGAAAGAAAACAAAAACCAATCAAAAGCACTTTTCAATTGGTAGAAATTGTTAGGAGGGCTATTCCCAAGAAATATCGTTATCAAAAAATTCATTTTGCTACTAAAAGTTTTTTGGCGCTAAGAATAGCAGTAAACAAAGAATTGGATAATTTAAGAGAAGCTCTACCTCAAGCTTTAGAAGTTTTGAAACCCAAAGGAAGACTAGTTATAATTTCTTTCCATTCTTTAGAAGACAGAATAGTGAAAAATTTTTTCAGAGAAGAACAAAGAAAAGAAACTTTTAAAATTATAACTAAAAAACCTATTAGACCCTCTGAAAAAGAAATCAGGTCAAACCCTCGCTCTAGATCAGCGAAATTAAGAGCAGGAATAAAAAAATAATTAATATTAATCAATAAAAAATATGCAGTATACAAGAACTCTTGTGGTCCCACTTAACCAAACTATTACCTTAAAAAGAAAATTTAATTTTAAGATTTTAAACTTTTTGGGCTCTCTTTTAATAATTTCTCTGTTTCTCTTTTATATCTTTCAAGTAAACAGTTTAGCTAAAGAAAAGTATTTATTGGAATCATACTATGAAAAAATAACTCAGCTTTCAGAAGAAAATGAAGCATTAGAGATAAAATTAGTTAAAGAGTCATCTTTGAATAAACTCAATGATTATTTAAAAAAAGAAAATTTCATAAAGGCAGACAATATTTCTTATATTAAAATTTTGGAAACTCAGGTGGCAAAAAGCGAATGAGGGAAATAAGATTCATTTTGATTTTTATTTTCTTTGTTTTATTTTCCGGGATTATAATATAT
>JAGHBK010000041.1 GCA_021161025.1 bacterium
TAATTTAATTGAAAACTGATAACATCGATATTTCAACTGTTGTCTGATTTCCATAAGTTTTGAGCTTTGAGTTGTGGTTTTGACTTTTGAGTTTTGACTTTTGAGATTAATATTATGCCTTGCTACCTTTGAGAAAAGTTACCGAACAGCTCAATCCTTTACGAAATTAAACAAGTTCTTTTGCTAAAGAAGCTATTTTATCGAACCCTTTTTCTTTCAGTTCTCGAGCTACCGGTCCTAAAACCCTTCCACCCCTCGGTTCTTTTGTTTTTCCTTCTAAAATTACACAAGCATTATCGTCAAATCGAATATAAGTACCATCTTTCCTTCTGTAAGGCTGCCTTTGGCGAATAATAACCGCTCTTACCACTTCGTGTTTTTTCACATCTCTTCTTGGCTCTGCCTCTTTTACTGTTCCGACAAAAACATCTCCAAGTTGAGCATATCTTTTTTTTGTTCCACCTAAAACTTGGATGCATTGAAGCACCTTTGCGCCGGTATTATCTGCTACTTTGATCATGCTTCTAGGTTGAATCATAGATTCTCTCTACGAAATACGAATTTTTTACGAAAGTACGAAAGAATTATTTATTAAATTTCGTATATTCGTACTTTTTCGTATTTCGTAGCATATCTATTTTTTGATTACTCGCCATTTCTTCTCTTTGCTTAAAGGCCTGCATTCCTCAATTATCACTTGGTCTCCGACTTTACATTCTTCCTTTTCATCATGAGCTTTATATCTCTTATGGACTTTATAGCGTCTCTTATATTTTGGATGAACTTTAATTCTTGCTACTTCAACCACCACTGTCTTTTGCATTTTATTGGAAACTACTACACCTTTTAATTGCTTTTTTGGCATAAATTCCTTACGAATTTACGAATATTTACGAATATACTAATAATTTATTCCTTTTTTAGAATTCGTATATTCGTAGTGATTAGTAATTTCGTAGTATAGTTAATATTCTAGCAATATCTTTTTTTATCTGACGAATTGCTCTTATATTCTTAAGATTTCCTGACGCTAGATCAAAACGAAGTCTTTGTAGCTTCTCTCTTTTTTCTCTTAATAACTTTTGAAGCTCTGGTTTTTCTTTTTTTCTCAAACTTTCAACTTTTACCATATCTCAATTAAAATATACCCCGTTTCTGACGGCCGTCAAAAAGAGGGGATTACTTCTTAATAAATTTTGTTTTAATTGGTAATTTATCGGCCGCTTTCTTTAAAGCTTCCTTAGCTATTTCTTCTTTTAATCCATCTAATTCAAAAATAATTCTACCTGGCTTTATAGCAAAAACATAATGATCTACCTTTCCCTTACCTCCACCCATAGGCACTTCTGTACCCTTTTTGGTGACTGGTTTATCAGGAAAAATTCTAATCCAGAGTTTTCCTCCTTTTTTTAAGTATCTCATAATAGCTCTCCTAGCAGCTTCAATTTGACGAGCAGTAATCCATTTTCTTTCTAACCCTTTTAATCCAAAGGAACCAAAAGCCAAAGTAGTTCCTCTGTAGGCTTTTCCTTTTGAGGAACCCTTTTGCCATTTTCGGTGTTTAATTTTTCTCGGCATTAATATCGCCATATCCTCCTACGAATTTACGAATATTTACGAATATACTAATAATTTGTTCCTTGCTTTCGAGATTCGTATATTCGTACTGATTAGTAATTTCGTAGTGATTAGAATTTATCTCCTTTATATATCCAAACTTTAACTCCTATTACCCCATAACTGCAGTAAGCTTCTTTATGAGCATAATCAATGTCAGCCCGAATGGTTTGTCTTGGAAGTCGACCTTTTTGTAACCATTCTTTTCTGGCAATTTCAACCCCATTTAATCTACCCGAAACCTGAACTCGACATCCTTTCACTCCTTTAACTGACATTACTTTATTCAAAGCTTGTTTTAGTACCCTTCTATAAGGTATTCTCTTTTCAATTTGCTGAGCCATCCACTGAGCAGTCAAAGTAGCTGAAGCCCAAGGGGTTTTTACCTCTCTTACCTCCAACCTAATTTCTTCACCTTTTTTTCTGCCTCGAAGTATTTCTTTTTCAAGTTCTTCTTTCAATTCTTCAATTCCCTTTCCTCCTCTTCCAATAATAAAACCTGGTCTAATGGTTGAAATAATAACATTGATTTTACCCGGAAATCTTTCAATTTCAACCTTTTCTATTCCCATGCTTCCTAATTTTTTCTTCAAAAATTGTCTAATCTTAAAATCCTGCTCTAATTTCTGAGCAAAATCTTTCTCATAAAATCCTCTCGAATTCCAGTCCGAAGTCTCTTTTACTCTAAATATTTTGGGGTGAACTTTATGAGCCATATTAAAATGATTTTCTTCTGAAAAATCTTCTAATACCTTTTTGGGGAATAGGTTTTTTCGCTTCCAACTCTGGTTTTGGCTTTTCTCTTTCAGGTTTTTCTTCAATCTTAGGCTTTTCTTTAATCTTTCTTATTTTTTTAGGTTTTTTAATTTCCTTTACTCTCTTTTTTTTCTTTTTAGGCTTTTTCTCAATTTCATCTAAAACTATTGTTATATGAGAAGTCTTTTTTTGGATTTCAAAAACTCTTCCAAAAGCTCTCGGCCGCCACCTTTTTAATTTTGGTCCTTCATCTACTGTGATTTTTGAAATATAGAGATTAGAAGGTTCTGCCTGGAAATTATTAACAGCATTAGCTATAGCTGACTTTAAAAGTTTTAAAATAGGTTGGGCAGCTCTTTTTCTTGTAAAATCTAAAATATTTTGAGCCTCCTCAACTTTTTTACCTCTTATCAAATCAGCCACTAATCTAACTTTCCTTGGTGCTATTCTTAGATGTCGAAGACGAGCAGTAAATGGCATATTATTTACTTTGTTTTAATCTTTCTGCTTCCTTTTTAGCCATTTTAGCTTCTAACTCTCTTTGCATTTTTCCACCATGTCTGACAAATTTTGTAGTTGGAGCAAATTCTCCCAACCTATGTCCTACCATTTCTTCAGTAACTTTAACTGGAATGAATTCTTTTCCATTATGAACTCCAAAAGTAAAACCTACCATTTCGGGTGTAATGGTACAATCTCGAGCCCAAGTCTTAATAACTTCGTCTTTCTTTGCCTTCTTTATCTTCTTTAAAAGTTTCTCATCTATATATGGACCTTTTTTTAAACTTCTTGCCATAACCCCTCTACGAAATACGAATTTTTTACGAAAGTACGAAAGAATTATTTATTAAATTTCGTATATTCGTACTTTTTCGTATTTCGTAGCTATTATTTTTTCTTTCTCCGTTTGATAATATATTTATCTGTCCATTTTCTTTTTCTTGTTTTGACTCCAAGAGCAGGTTTTCCCCATGGGGTTTTCGGATGTGGCAAACCAATAGGAGCTTTACCCTCTCCCCCACCATGAGGATGGTCTCTTGGGTTCATTACCGTTCCTCTTACAGTAGGCCTCCATCCTTTTCTTCTTCTACTTCCTGCTTTCTTGATTTTCTCAAACCTTTTTTCAGGATGAGAAACTTGACCTATTGTAGCAAAACACTCCAAAAGCACCTTTCTTACTTCGCCAGAAGGCATCTCTAAGTGACAATATTTTCCCTCTTTTGCTAAAATTGTAGCCGCTGTTCCAGCTCCTCTTACCATTTGTCCTCCTTTTCCTGGCTGAAGCTCTATATTATAAACTTGGGTTCCAACTGGAATATTTTTTAATTTCATTCTGTTTCCGATCTTAATAGGAGCTTTTTCTGCACAAATTACCTCATCTCCTACCTTTATACCATGGGGTGCTATTCTATAACATTTCTGTGAAGGTCCATATTCTAAAAGCATAATATAAGCTGTTCTATTCGGGTCATATTCTAAAGCCACTACTTTAGCAGGGATATTCATTTTTTCCTCTCCAAAATCTAAGATTCTATAGAGACGTTTTACTCCTCCTCCTCTATGGCGTACAGTAATTCTTCCAGAACTACTTCTTCCGGCTTTCTTTTTCAATGGTACTAATAAACTCTTTTCTGGTTCCTTTTTAGTTAATATTTTTTTGGAATTTTGAGTTTTCATAACTCTACGAATTACGAATTAATACGAATATACGAATAAATTATTCGTAGCCGAAGCCGCAAATTCGTAAATTCGTATAACGGCTTCGGTTATCTTGGCATTATCTCAATCTTTTGTCCCTCTTTTATTCTCACTATGGCTTTTTTATAACCCTTTCTAAACCCTTCGATTCTACCAAGCCTTCTCTTTTTTCTTGGAACATTTATAATATTCACAGATATTACATCTACTCCGTAAAGGGCTTCCACTGCTGTTTTGATTTGGTTTTTATTTGCATCTTTTAAAACCTTAAAGACATATTGATTTCTCTTTGCCAAGTCAGTTGCTTTCTCTGTAATATGAGGCTCTTTCAAAACTTGAAAAACAAAATCAGGTATTTTCTTTTTTATTTTTTTCTTTTTAACTTTTAAAGTAGGAGATTTTTTGACCTCTTTTTTTATCTCTCCTTTTTCTTTCTTTATTTTTTTAGATTTCTTTTCCGATTTCTTTTCCTTTTCTATCTTTTTTTTCTTTTTTAGAAAATCAAGGAGTGGCATATAGAATTAAATTCTAAATTCTAATTTCTAAATCCTAAA
>JAGHBK010000076.1 GCA_021161025.1 bacterium
CTAATCTTTTTTTATATAAGCTTTTCTCAGTTCCGATTTCTTTCAGAACTAGATTAGGATTAGATACAGAAATTGTCCATTGATCAGAAAGTTTCTTCTTTGAATTTTTCCAAAGATTCTTAACTTTCCTGTAAGAAATATGACTGGTGGTAAACCCGAGGGTTTCTAATAACATTTTTAACTTTTTAATTAGTGATCTATTAGAGCTAGAAAAGTAAGTCGTGCCATTCTTCCCAACGGTTCCATCTGAATCTAAATAGCCTTTTATAAATGCTAATTTTTGTCTTCGGGGTAGAGTAAATATCCAATCAGGGATAGTTTTTCTAGTTGCTTTTTTATGTAAACCTAGTTTATCGAGCAACCAGCATACTTTAAAAGAACAACAAGTAAGATAATTTCCAAATTTCGTTTTAGTCCTATTGGGTCTATAAGAAAAAACTTTAGAGAGCAGCGAAGAATAAGCCGAGATTTCTTCTTCATCATTAGAAGGGCAGAGGGTGAGACGGGAAGATTTTTTATCTATTGAAATGGAGCCATCTCCTAATATATATCCTATTAATTGACAGAATTCTTCTGTAGTATATTCTGGTATTTTTGTTTTATCTCTAATTGGATCTTTGGGAGGAATAGGGAGTTTCAATGGGTTTCCACAGTCAGGAAGCTTACCCAAAATTATTACAAAATCTCCAGACTTTAAGTCTTTAAGCATTCTCCATCTTAATTTAACCTTCGGTGATTCAAACTTTGTTTGTCTTAATTTATAATCAGATTTCTCAAGTTTTAAGCCAAGCCAATTGAAAATAAACTTAATTTCATGAAGCTCCAGTAATTGCGGTGTTTCAGGAGAAAGAGCATTGTAAAGAACCCTTAAACTTCTATTTATTAAACCACTTAGTTTTTTTATATCACCTCGCTTCAGCTTTTTGTTCAATTTTTCTCTACCTTTAGCGGTTATTTTGCATCTTTTTGGTTGTTCTTTTGTTATAACTAAAAATGGATGATTTTCAGAAGCTTTAATTTCTCTATTTCTAGTCCTTAATTTATAAACCTTTTTTATACCATTAAATTTTAAAGCAAGTACTTTGTTACGTTCCAACTTTCCCTCCGAATTTAACGTATAAACGTAATCCCCTTTTTTAATTTTAGTTATTTTAACTTGTCCGCCTGGGTTCTTTAATATATATGTATCTCCAGTTAAGCAGCCATTATGAATGAGTTCTGGAATTATTACAAAATCTTTTACTTTTTCCACATCTCCTCCTACAGCTTCTGTAATTAGCAAAAACAAAATTGGTCGCCACCTCTTTCCACCCCTTTTTAAAAAATCCCAAGATGGTTTTAAAAGAGAGTTCTCTGCAGCCTCTAAACTATAAGCATAATGGGGTTTCTTAAAAACAAAATCTAACCATTCTTTTGTTGCTTTTTGGGGAAGATATTTTTCAATAATTGCATCGACCTCAGGCTTCATTTTCTCTAAATACTCGAGGAATTTTTCTTTTCTGATTTCGTCTGCATTTGGCATAAGAATTTTGTAATTACATTATTAAATATTTTTTCGTTTTTTGAAAGTCAGTATTAACTTGCAATTTTAAAATTTTCCCTTACTATAGGTATTGTATGTCACCTTATTTTGAAATCTTGAGGCCTCAAACTTCTCTTTTGGCAGCTCTAGGTGCCACAATCGGGGCTATGGTGGCAGGCGTCCAGGGCATTTTACTCTTTTTTGTTTTTTGTGCTGTCTTTTTAATTACTGGAGCCGGAATGGTAATTAATGATTATTATGATGTTGAAATAGACAAAATTAATGCCCCTTACCGTCCTCTCCCGTCTGGCCGTATCCCAAAGAAAAATGCCCTGTTTTATTCTTTAGCTTTATTCACTTTAGGGCTTTTCCTCTCAGCCCTTTTAAATTTATATTGTTTTCTCTTAGCTTTATTTAACTCAATCTTAGAGTTTTTATATGCAAAAAAATTTAAAAGGACTTTTCTCTTCGGGAATTTCTTAGTGAGTTATTTTACTGCTTCCACTTTTATTTTTGGATCTTTTCTAACTTTCGATTTTAAAACTACTTGGATTTTAGCGCTTTTGGCTTTTTTGGCAAATACTGGAAGAGAAATTTTCAAAACTATAGAGGATATTAAAGGAGATAAAAAAATGAAACTTGAAACACTGCCAATAGTATCGGGTGTCAAAGCTGCCAGAGAAATTGCCCAAGGGTTTATTGCCTCTGCAGTTTTGTTTTCTTTTTTCCCTTATCTCTCAGGGCTTTTAGAAGAGGCTTACTTAAGAATCGTTTCTATTTCAAACTTTCTATTTTTGTATTCTTTCTCTAAAAAACCCAGTGAGGTTAGAAGAATTTCTAAAATAGCAATGTATATTACTCTTTTAGCTTTTTTAGCCGGAGCTAAAATTAGATAGCTCATCTTAGGCAAAAGAACCAGTGTTTTTATTCATTATTGAGAAAAACTTTATAATCTTCCCAATATGTTTTCTAACTTGGTCCTTAGACAAAAGCTCTAAAAACCCTGGTATAGTTTTGAGATAAAGGATATCTTTTTTCTCTAAAACTTCGGCTAATTGATTTAAAAGAGAATTTGGTAAAGAGTAAAGAATTCTCTGAGCCGAAAGCAAATCTTTACTAAAATTAGGAAGGGACTTAATTTTTTTCTCATAATTTGGAGCATTGCCAGAAAGAATACATTGAGCCGCTATTCGCCCTGAAATCATTGCATTTTGAATACCTCCACCAAACACTGGATCAGCTAAGGCTCCCGCATCTCCTACTAAAAAAGCGTGATTTTTAAACAAAGTAAATCGCATTCCTCCCCAGGGAACAACACCTGATCTATTTTCTAAAAGTTCATATTTCCCGAATTCAGGAGAAATTGTATTTTCTAAAAGATTTTGAAACTTTTTATCTAATTCTTTTTTCCCACCCAAACCAATATTAGCAGTGTGTTTTGATTTGGGAAAAATCCAGGCATAACCTAAAGGAAACCTTTCTCTATCAAAATACATTCGCATTACCGAAGTATCTAAGGGTTTTTCTAATTTAACCAAGTATTCGATGCAAGGTAAAATTTCCACTTTTTCTTGGAAAACCTTTCTTCTTACAATCGAAGCTGGACCATCTGCTCCAATTAGATATTTTGCTTTGAAAATCTCACCTTTCTCTGTTTTAACTTTCCAAAAAGACCTCTCTCTTTCTATATCTATTACTTTACTATTTAATTTGATTTTGGCTTTAGATTTTTTAGCCAAAGCTTTCTCAAAAAGAGGCCTGTCTAAAATAAAACCTGCTTCTTTTCCTTTTATCTGTATGCTTTTCCCAGAGGGCGAGACTACCTCAATCGTTTCAATTGTAGCAGAAATCCAAGAAGGATCGGGTAAAATTCCTTCCCGATCTAAAGCTGCTTTAGAAATCGCCTCTGCACATTGAACAGGTCTTCCAATTTCTTCCTTTTGATCTAATATAAGAGCATCTTTAAGATAATTTCCAGCGATTAAACCTCCTGGACCTGCTCCTACAATAATAGTTTTTGGCATAAAAGTTTTTAGTTTTTGAATTCCTCTTCAAATGCCCAGGCTAAAATGATAGTTCCCGGGCCGACCAATCCTCCAACAACTTCATTAATGATATTTATTAAAACAATCTTTATATTTTCAAATTGACTTTCTATTTTTTCCTTTAATTTTTGAGCTCCTTTAAAATCGTCTGCATGAGTAATGACTATTTCAATCTTTACTCCTATCTCTCTAAGTTTTTTGGTTTTAACTAAAAATTCTTTAAAGAGTGCTTCTGGAATATCTTTTGCTCCTTTTCTTATGCCAATAGGAATAATTTTTCCTTTTCTTACTCCTAATAAAGGTCTGATGCCCAATTTTTGCATTCCTCTAATCCAATTTGCCAAAAAAGAAGGAATTCTTCCAGAAGCCTCTAATCGAGCTGGATCTTTTAACATTCCTATTAATTTAATTTTTGGAACATACTCTCTAAGCTTTTTAATAATCTCAGAAAAACTTCTTCCTTCTTTAATTAATTTTATAGCCTTTAACGCCAAAAGAGTTTCACCTGCCGAGCCATTAAGAGAATCGATAACCTCTATTTTTTCTTGAAGTTTTTTCTCTAAAAAGTTTTTGGCTTGACAAGCAGAATTAAAAGTACCAGATAATTTTGAAGAGATTGTTATACAAATCAAATTTTCAAATTTTTGAAATTGTTTCAAAAAAGTATCTATAAATGCCTTTGGAGAGGGTTGGGAAGTTTTAATGAAAGCTCGAATTTTTCTTTTTTGGGCCTCTCTCATCTTTTGATAAATATTTCCACCTGGTAATTCTTTAAGGTCTTGAAGATCAACTTGAAAGGCGACAATTGCAATTTGTTCTTTTTTTACAATTTCCTCTGTCAGATCAGCTCCCTCATCACAAATTAATCCAATTTTTTTCATGTCTCTATTGAAGCCCATGAAGCTATTAAAGTATCTGGACCTATATGGGCTCCAACTACTGGATTTGCTAGACTAATAAAAGAAACTTCGGTCTTTATTTCTTTAAGTAATTTTTTTAATTTCTCCGCCTCTTCTAAATTATCAGCGTGATTAATTATTACC
>JAGHBK010000063.1 GCA_021161025.1 bacterium
AGAAAGTAGGACGTCGCCGGGATTTTTTATTAGCCAAAAAATACGTTATAATAGAATAATGAAGTTCAGGCCAAAAATAAAAATTGGCTTTCTACTTACTTTAGGAGTTTTGATTTTGATAATTTTAAATTCTACTTCTATTACCAAAGGGATTAAAAGTTTTATTTATTCTATCTCTTTTCCTGTTCAAGACTGTTTTTGGCAAATAGGAGAGAAGGTTTCCGATTTCTTTACAGCTTTCTTAAGAGCAGATTTTTTACAAAAAGAAAACGAAGAACTTTCTTTAAAGTTAAAAGAGTTAATTTCAGAAAATATAAAATTGAAATATCTCGCAAAAGAAAATGAAACTTTAAGAAAAGCTCTCAAAATAGATTTACAAAAAGAATTTAACCTCGAATTAGTTGAAATTATAGGAAAGGATATTTCAGAAGACTTTATTTTAATTAATAAAGGAAAAAAAGATGGTATTTCTGAAGGGTTAGCTGTAATTACAGCTCAGAAGGTATTGGTAGGAAGAATTTCAAATGTATATGAAAACTTTTCAAAAGTTGTTTTAATCTCAAATAAAGAAAGTTCTTTTGATGCAGAAATCCTTGAAAAAAACATTACGGGAGTAGTGAGGGGAAGGGGTAACTTTCAACTTTCTCTAGATTACCTACCAAAAGAAAAAGAAATTACACCAGGGGAGTTAGTAATTACTACATCTTTAAGTAAAATATATCCCAAGGGACTTTTGGTAGGAGAAATTAAAAGCGTAAAAAAAGAAGACATAGAACCCTTTCAAAAAGCAGAAGTATCTCCAGCCTTTGAAATGGGCAAAGAAAAGTATTTATTCATTATTCAAGAATGAAAAAATTTCTAATTTTGGCTATATTTTTTTATATATTAGCAATTTTAGAAACGAGTTTTTTTATACATTTTAAATTTTTTTCTTTTCTCCCTAATTTAATTTTAATTTCTCAAATTCTTATTACTTTATTTGAAAAACCTTATAAAACAGACGCTTTATACTCTGCAATTTTGGCAGGTTTTTTCTTAGATATTTTTTCAGAAAAACCGTTGGGATTTAATATTATAACTCTGTTTTTCATTACCTTCTTTTTAAAAGAAATTTTAAAAAGATATGTTCGGATTTAAAAACTTAAAAAGAATAAATAGGAAGGTAGATATTGAACCTCAAGAAATCCTTTTAGATAGATTAGCAAAAGAAAAAGAGGAAGAGTTAGGAATTTCAGAAAAGAGGTTTGAGGTGCCTCTTCCACAAAACGTTCTGAAATTTTTATATCTTGTTTCAGTAATTATTATATTTTTTTTCCTTTTTCGAACATTTCAGTTACAAATAATCCAAGGCAAAGAATTTTCTACTCTCTCTGAGGAAAATAAGTTTCTTATTTATCAAATTAGAGCAGAAAGAGGAGTAATTTACGATAAATCAGGAGAACAGTTAGTTTTTAATAAACCCAGTTTTAATTTAGTCTGCAGCAAAAAATTACTTCCAGAAAAAGAAGAAGAAAAGGAAAAGGTTTTAAAAGAGGTAGCTGAAATTTTAAAAGAATCCCAAGACTCTCTTAAGGAAAAAATTGAGTCTAATTCAGAAAACAAGATTATAATTTCAGAAAATCTTTCTCACCAAGAGTTAATTGTCTTTGAAACAAAAATTAAAGAGTTTCCCGGATTTTCTATTGAGCAAAACTCAGTCAGGGAATATAAAGATGGAGAAATTTTTTCTCATCTAATAGGTTATACAGGAAAAATTACATCAGAAGAATACCAAAGAGAGCCAGAGATGTACTCTTTAACAGACAGAGTGGGGAGAAATGGACTAGAGCTATTTTATGAAGAATTTTTAAGAAAAAATCCAGGTAAATTAAGAATTAAAAGAGATGCGCTAGGAAATATAGTTTCAAAAGAGATAATCGAATTTCCAGAATCAGGAAAAAGTCTGATTTTATATTTAGATGCAAACTTACAAAGAAAAATTACTCAAATTTTAAAGGAGAAGTTAAAGGAGATACAAGCAGAAGGGGCTGTAGCAATAGCTTTAGATCCCAAAACAGGAGGAGTTCTCGCATTAGTTTCCCTCCCTTCCTATGACAACAATATTTTTTCAAATAAACCCCCACACCAAAAAATTGGTAGTGGGGGTAAAGACGAAAATGCAATAAAAGAAATTCTACAGGACGAGAAAAAACCCCTTTTTAATCGAGCAATTTCAGGTATAGGCTATCCTTCAGGTTCTACTATTAAACCTCTAATCGCTTCAGCAGCTTTGGAGGAAAAAATAATTACTCCAACAAAGAAAATCAATTGCCAGGGAAAGATTGTAGTTGAAAATCCCTGGTATGATCCAGAGGACCCAGAGTCAGGACAAAAAGAGTGGATTTATCATGACTGGACGACACATCATTGGACAGATTTAAGAAAAGCTATTGCTCAGTCTTGTAATGTCTATTTTTATCACATAGGTGGGGGTTATGGGGATATAAAAGGTTTAGGAGCTGAAAAGATTAAAGAATATTTGAGACTTTTTGGTTGGGGAGAGAAAACAGGTATTGATTTACCAGGAGAAGGAAAAGGAATTTTACCTGAAATTGATAAAGATTGGACCTTAGGTAGTACTTATCATCTTTCCATAGGTCAGGGTCCATTTACTGTTACTCCTCTTCAAGTAGTGACAGCTTTTAGTGCCATAGCAAATGGTGGTAAATTACTTAAGCCTCATGTAGTGAAAAAAGTTATAGATATTCATAAAAATACAATTTTAGAAAATAAACCAAAAATCATCCGAGAGAATTTCATTGATCCTGAAAATCTTCAGGTAGTTAGAGAGGGAATGCGAGAAACAGTTACAGCAGGTTCTGCCACTGGTTGGTTAGATGCATTACCAGTTTCAGCAGCTGCTAAAACTGGTACTGCCCAGATAGAAAAACCAGATACTTATCATAACTGGATTACTGTTTTTGCGCCCTATGATGCGCCAGAAATTGTCTTAACTGTAGTTATTTTAAATGTAAAAGATGTAAGGGTTGCCGCTTTACCTGTAGCTAGAGATATTTTAGAATGGTACTTTGCTACAAAATAAAATTTAAATAAGATTTTAAAAGTTTGCCCAAAATTGCAAAATAGATTAAATTAAATTATATGGCTCAAATAGATGAGATTAGGAAAAGAAGATTAGAAAAATTAAAAGCCTTGCAAAGGGCGGGTTTTTCACCTTATCCTCCAAAGACGAAAAGAACTCATACTATAGAGGAAGCTCTTTTTTGTTTTTCAAAACTTTCCAAAATAAAAAAAGAATTAGTTTTGGCAGGAAGAATGAGGGCTATGAGAACACACGGTGGGGCTACTTTTTGTAATATTGAAGACGGTACAGGCAGTCTCCAAATCTTTTTGAGAAAAGATAGAGTAGGACCAAAGAGTTATCAATTTTTTTTAGATAATTTCGATATCGGAGATATTATAGAGGTCAGAGGTATTCTTTTTAGAACAAAAAAAGGAGAGAAGACCTTAGAAGTAGCAGATTTTAAGATGTTAGCCAAAAGCTTATTACCCTTACCCGAAAAATGGCATGGTTTAAAAGATATAGAAGAAAGATATAGAAAAAGATATTTAGATTTAATTTTCAATCCGGAGATAAAAAAGAAATTTAAGATTCGTTCAGCCATTATTAAAGAGATTAGAAACTTTTTAGAAAAAGAAGGTTTTTTAGAAGTAGAAACACCAATTTTGCAACCAATTTATGGCGGGGCCAGGGCTAGACCTTTTAAAACCCATCTTAATGCTTTGGATTTAGACTTATACTTAAGAATTTCTCCTGAGCTTTACTTAAAAAGGTTATTAATCGGAGGGTTTGAAAAGGTCTATGAGATTGGAAAGTGTTTTCGGAATGAAGGAATAGATAGAGCCCATAATCCTGACTTCACAATGCTTGAATTTTATTGGGCTTATGCTGATTACAAAGACATGATGAGGTTAACCGAAAGAATGTTTTCTCACATTTTAAAAAAAGTTTTCGGTTCTCTAAAAATAAAATTTCAAAGAAAAAACTTAGACTTTAAAACTCCTTGGCCGAGAATTGAGTTTTTCCAACTATTAAGGAAGTATGCAAAGATTGATTATCAAAGCCAAAATAGAGATACGCTATTAAAAAAAGCTAAAGAATTAGGTCTTCAGATTGAAAAAGGTGAACCAAAATCAGAAATCGCTGATAAAATCTATAAAAAAATCTGTCGTCCAAAAATCTTTCAACCTACTTTCATTATTCACCATCCTTTAGGTTTTCAACCTTTAGCTAAAGCATCAGAAAAAAATCCAGAGGTATTAGAAAGTTTTCAATTGATTGTGGGGGGGATGGAATTAGTCAACGCTTTCTCAGAACTTAATGATCCCTTAGAACAAAAAAGACGCTTTAAAGAACAAGAGAAACTCTTTCAGTTGGGATGGAAAGAAGCCCAAAGGATGGACAAAGATTTTATAGAGGCTTTAGAGCATGGAATGCCACCTGCTGCAGGTTTTGGTATGGGAATCGATAGATTAGTTTTAGTTTTGACTAATTCTAAGAATTTAAGAGAAGTAATTTTATTCCCAACAATGCGTCCTAAAAAAAATAATTAATAAAAAAATAATTAATAACTCCTTATCTATTCCTTTATCCCCTCTTTTTGACGGCCGTCAAAAAGACGGTATATTCTAAAATGTATGAATAGAGAAGAGGCACTAAAATTAGTTAAAGAAAAAATAAAAAACCAAAATTTAATAAAACACTGTCTAGCTACCGAAGCTTGTATGAGAGCTTTGGCTAGACATTTTAATGAAAACGAAGAAAAATGGGCTTTAGCTGGTTTATTGCACGATATAGATTATGAAGAAACAAAATCAGACCCTCAAAAACATTCAATTTTAGGGGCAGAATTTTTAGAAAAACTGGGAGTAGAAAAAGATATAATTGAAGCCATAAGGAGTCACAACGAAATTCATGGAATTTTACCAAACACCTTAATGGCAAAAACCTTATTTTGCCTTGACCCCTTAACAGGTTTAATAGTAGCTTCGACTTTAGTTTTACCTTCAAAAAAGATAAAAGATCTAAAAGTAGAAAACGTTTTAAATCGTTTTAAAGAAAAGGCTTTTGCCAGAGGTGCTAATCGAGAAATTATTAAAAAATGCTCCCAAATAGGTTTGAGTTTAGAAGAATTTATTGAAATTTGTTTAAAAGCGATGCAAGAAATAAGCGATGAATTGGGTTTATAAATGTGTTTTAATCTTGATATTATAAACTTATGTTA
>JAGHBK010000005.1 GCA_021161025.1 bacterium
ATGTGCACATACAGCAGTAAGAAAAAAATTTCTAATTTCGCGCTTAATCTTGGATCATTTAAGAATTTATAAAAAACATTTAAATTAGAGTTCATCTCTAAAACTCCGAGTGGGCACGGAAGGAATCGAACCTTCGACCTGTTGTTTATAAGACAACCGCTCTAACCACTGAGCTACGTGCCCATATCTCGTTCATATCTTGATATTACAAACGCTTAACTTTTACTCTAATTGAGCTAGCTTTCTTTTCAGAGATTTTTTTCTTTAACTTCTTCCCTTTTCCGATTAACTGCTCAAACTCTTCTTTTTCGATTGTCTCTTTTTCAATTAGTCTCTTTGCGATTTTTTCCAAAAGTTTTCTTTTTTTAACTAAAATCTCTCTTGCCATTTTTTCTGCTTTTTTAACAAACTTTGCCACCTCTTTATCAATTTGAGCTGCTATTTCCTCCGAATAATTCCTTATTTCAGATTCTCTTCCTAAAAACAATAGTTTCTCTCTTTCTCCAAAAGAAATAGGACCTAAAGATGACATTCCATATTCTTTAACTAATTTTCTTGCCAATTCTGAAGCCTTCTCTAAATCATTTGCCGCTCCAGTCGTAATCTCACCAAATTTTATTTTCTCGGCACAATAACCTCCAAGCAAAGTAGCCATTTCAGCTAAGAATTCAGATTTTGTTTTAATTCTTTTTTCTTCAGTAGGAACTTTTAAAGTATATCCTGCAACCAAACCCCGAGCAATAATTGAAATTTTTCTCACAGGCTCTGTGCCTGGTAAAGAAGAAGAGACTAAAGCATGACCTGCTTCATGAAAAGCTGCGATCTCTTTTTCTTTTTTTGATAAAATATGTGATTTTCTTTCAGGACCTAATAAAACCTTCTCAATTGATTCTAAGAATTCTTCTTGAAAAATTTGGTTCTTACCTCTTTTTGCTGCTAAAATCGCCGCCTCATTTACTACATTAGCTAAATCAGCTCCCGAAAAACCGGGTGTTCTTTCTGCTATTTCTCTTAGATTAACATTTAAAGCTAATGGTTTTTCTCGACAATGAATTTTTAAGATTTCTTCTCTTTCATTAATGTCTGGTAAGTCCAAAATTATTCTTCTGTCGAATCTACCAGGTCTTAAGAGAGCAGGATCCAACTGTTCAGGTTTATTTGTGGCTGCCATTACTATGATTCCCTCTTCTCTTCCAATCCCGTCCATTTCAGCCAATAATTGGTTTAGCGTCTGTTCTCTTTCTTCATGCCCCCCAGTAATCCCCACTCCTCTAATTTTTCCAATACTATCAATTTCATCAATAAAAATTATTGCATTTTTTGCTCTTCTTGCTTGGTCAAATAAACTTCGGATCCTGCTTGCTCCCACTCCTACAAAAAGTTCGATAAATTCAGAACCTGAGATTGAGAAAAAAGGAACATTGCCTTGGGAAGCAACAGCTCGGGCTAATAAAGTTTTTCCAGTTCCAGGGGCCCCAATTAACAAAACTCCTCTCGGGATTCTAGCTCCCATTTTAAGATATTTTTTAGGATTTTTAAGAAAATCTACAACCTCTTTTAATTCTTCTTTCGCTTCTTTTAGCCCTCCAACATCTTCAAAAGTTACTCTTTCCTTCATCATTCCAGGACCCGACAGTCTTGGTTTTGCCCTCGTAAAATCAAATGTCTGCATTGTGCCGGTTTTAGCCTGTTTAAAGAGGAACCAGAAAAAAGCCACAAAAAGTAAAAGAGGTAAAAGGCTAGAAATGAAGGTACCAATTAAAATCCAGTTTTGTGAACTGACCTCTTTCTGTTCAACGTTGACCTCCCTTAACTTCTCAATCTCTATCCCATAATTAATTAGACATTGAGAAAGAGAAACCTCAAATTCTTTTGTTGAAAAAGCTCTTTTTCCATCTTTATACAAAACCAAAAGTTGATTTCCAGAAACTGTAATTTTTTCTACCTTCTCTTGATTAATATCATCTACCAACTGAGAAATTGAAATTCTTTCTTTTTCTTCTAAAGAAGAAGAAAACAAACTAAAGATTGCTGAAATTACAAGGAACATTAACACTACTAATATGAAATTTTTAGCTAAATTATTCATCTTTTACTAGGGCGAGAGAAATTTTATATTCTTTACTATCAATTGATAAAATTTTGAACTTATATTCTTTACCAACTTCTAAAGCTTTCTCCATTTCTTTTACATCTTTAAATTCTGAAATATGTAACAAGCCCTGAATCCCCTTTTCAATTTCAATAAAGGCCCCAAAAGAATTAAATTTTACCACCTTCCCTTTTATAATATCACCAATTTTGTATTTTTTCTCTATTTTTAACCAAGGGTTTTCCTTAAGGGCTTTTAGAGAAAGAAAAACTTTATCATCTGAAATTTCAATAATTTTAGCTTTAACTTTATCTCCAACCTTTAAAATTGCCGAAGGTTCTTTGACAATCTTCCAATCTAACTCTGAAATATGAATTAAACCCTCTAAATTTTCTTTGCCAAATTTTACAAAGACACCAAAATCAGTCACCCCTGTAACTTCAGCTTTAATCACATCTCCAACCTTGTAATTTGAAAGAGCTTTCTTTATTTTTTCTGTTTCTTTTGCTCTTTCAGATAAAATCAACTTTTCATCTTTTTGAGATAGGTCAAGAATTTTCACATCTAAATTTTTACCAACGAATTTTTGTAAATGTTTCAAAATTTTTTCTGGATTAGCATCTTCCACTCGAGGATAATGTTCTAAACTTAATTGAGAGACAGGTAAAAAAGCTGGGATTCCAGAAACCTTTGCCAAAAGCCCCCCCTTGTTTGCCCCGATAATTTTAACACTTATTATTTCTCCTTTTTCTTTTATCTCTTTTAGTTTTTCCCATGCTAACTCTTTAGTGGCACCACTAACAGAGAGCTCTATATAACCTTCTTCATTATCCAAACTTGTTACTTTAGCTAAAATTTTATCTCCTTCTTTTAAATCCCTTAACTCACCCCTTACATTATAAAATTCTTTACCATAAATTACACCTGTACCAAAAGGACCAAGATCTAAAAAAATTTTAGACCTCCCTCTTTCTATAATTTTTCCTTCCACAATTTGCCCTAATTTTAAGGGTTTTAGTTCGCTATTTTTCTCTAACAATTCTTTCATACTTTTTAAACTACAACATTTTTTAATAAATTTCAACCATTTGAGTTAAATTTATTTTTATGTTATATTGAAAATATGAAAATTGAGTGGTACGGACAATC
>JAGHBK010000084.1 GCA_021161025.1 bacterium
CCAATTTTTATTTTTTAATGACCTTTCTATTATCTATTATACTTTTTTATATGCCTTTGTCAATACCCTACCTGTGGATAACTTCTTTTTTTAATAATAGCCAGCTTTTTTAACCATTCTATTTTAAAAACCTTGTCAATAAACCCTCTTCTTTTCCTTTCAATTATTGCCCAATTCTTAATTCTGCCTTGCCCAGCATCCCTAACGCTATTTTCTAATTTTGCCCCTATTTCATTTGTCCCTTGTCAAATTGCTTATTTTTGCACTTTTTAAAAATTCAATGATAGCAACAAAAATATAACATCTGCCACCCATGAAAACACTTTAAACCCTTGTCAAATTAAGTAATAGCCAATGCCTACCCCTTAATGGTAGGCTATGGCTATTATCCAATATAGCCTTTTATCCAACTATAAGCCTCTAATTCTCCTACTATCCCACCTATACTATCAATTTCTTCTCCGCTTCTCTTTATAATTATACTATAAACCTCTCCATCTAATAGCTTATTGTAATAATTTACTAAATTCTTTGCCATTTTCTCTGCTTTTTTCCGTGTTTTTGCTTCTTTTTTACTAACCAGAACTAAACCAACCCGGCTTGTGTCCCAACCCCCAGCATCGCCAACAAAACTTCCTCTACCCAATTGCAATGCTACTCCGCTGTGAACATAACAAGCTAATTCAAAAATCCAGTAGCTTTTTTCTCGTTCTAAATCTTTCCAATCTATTTCTCCGTTATATAATCCTACTACCTCTTCTTTTGTTATTATATCGTTCTTTTCAACCCAAAAATCACGATGATAATTTACTAAAAAGACTTCATTGTCTTCTTTTAAATCATCCCATAAAAAGTCGTAATCTTCTTCTGTCTTTATTTCAAATTCTAAATCCTTCAACTTTACCACCTTGTATGTGTTTGTTATATAGCTTGCTGGTATAGTTTCCTCTTTTTCTTCCTCTTTTGCTCCTCTTTTTTTCAAATCCTGCCAAATTGTTTCAATTGTTTTTGCCATAATTTTTTTTAAATTAAATGACCTTTGCCGACCTTTTGTCCTAATGCCTCCCTACGGCATTTTTCTGAACAATACTTTGCGTATGGCTTGTTTTTTGGTATGTCTCTTCCGCACCAAATACAAGCTAAAAATTTTGTTTTCTTTTTTTTCATATTTAGTAGCTTTAATTTTCAAGCTTATTCTGTATAATACCAGCTACTTACCAACTTGCCATCTTCTATCCTGTAATAAACATCTTTCTTTTCTCCATTTTCCGTAATTGTTGCATATAGTTTTTTGCCGTCAAATTTCCTAAACCTTATTTTGCCCCCTAAATCCTCTATTTCTTTTTTTAAAAACTTTTTAATTTTTGTTAACATATTTTTATTGTTTAAAATGAACCTTTACCCACCTCCCACCGCTTAACTAAACTAAACTATTTCTTTAAGCTGTTTTTCTAAAATCTCAAAACTGCCAAAAGGCCCATTTTCCTTATCTATCCAATAAATAAAGCCATAATACGGGTATCTATTTTCCTGTCCAGCCAATCTCCAACCAAATTTATCTTTTACTCCAAATATCCAGTCTCCCGCACTACTGCTCAAAATCAATGGCTCTAACTTTAAAAAGCCAAGCTCCCTAAACACTTCATGGTAGTTGCCTGCACCTGCACCCGGTATAGCAACTTCTTTTCCTTCTCTGATATATTTTTTGGCCTGCTTTTTACTTATTCTTTCTCCTTCGCTCCAAAATTCCAATTTACCCCTTTGTTTTATGCCCGTTGCCCTTTCTGCTGTAATAGTATTTTTTATTTCTGCCAATTTTGTTTTCATAATTTAATTATTTTAATTAAATGACCTTTGCCCCCCTCCTTCCCTATTTCTTAAATAATCTTATCAATTCCCCTTTCCCTTATGGTATCATCAATTATTCTTCTAATTTCTCCGTCTGCCCCTTCCCAAGTTTCCCAAATTTCATCGGGCAAGCTGTTAACTATTTCATTGTCAATTCCATAATAACGCATACTTTCCCCAGCTCTTTCCCTGTCTCTCTTCTCTAATAGTTTAATCGTTTGTTTTTGAACCAAATTTTTAAATTTTTTGCCAATAGTCCGCATAATTCTTTTTTTTATTTTGCGACCTTTAATTGCCCACCTTCCCACCCGTTTTCTTATTTTCTATTCTTTATCAACTCCCTTATTCTATTTTCTAACTCGAAATATAAATCATTTTTTGCTGTTGCAAATGCTTGTGCCACTATTGCGTCCGTTGGCTCTTTGCCTTCCCATAATCCAGAATCTCTTTCTACTTCTTTGTTTTCTTCTAAAATTTTAGTTGCTGCCCCCAATTCCGTTTTTCTATCCTTGCACCAATCACTCCTTAAAAAGCCATGCCAAGCACTATCCAAAAACTCCCAAATTTTATCAAGTAAATCCCAATTTTGGTAAATTTCGTCCCATATCTCATCGTCTGTTTTTTCTTTATTTTTTGTTATTATCTCTTTTATTTCATCTCTGTAATCTTCAATAAAATCATCTGCTAACTCTTCAATTGCTTGATAATATGTTTTCATGGTTTGAATGTTTAATTATTGATTGACCTTTACCC
>JAGHBK010000022.1 GCA_021161025.1 bacterium
CCCTCTAACCCTCGAATTTTCAAAAATTAAGCGTAGTGTATAAAATTGAGGGAAAATTTAGGTATTTAAGTATTTTATCTTTCTTTTTCTTAGTTTCTTCCCAAAGGAAATCTGGAGAAATGAGCTTTATTCCTGCCCTTCTTAAACCTACTATCAAATGCAAATCCTTTCTTTATCAATGCAGAAATAACTACATTAGCATCTACAACCAATTTTTCCATGCTTTACAACCCATACCTTTTGGCAACTCCTTCCTTAATCTCTTCCCCTATTTCCCTTGCTTTTTCTTCAGAAAGCTCACTTTTGGATAAAATCTTCTTTGCAACAGATAATTCCAGTTCTTCCAAAAAAGCTTGGGTAATAACCTTTAAAGACTCTTTAAATTCCTTCTCCATACCTGCAGGAAGTTCCACTCTTAATCTAACTTCTTCCTAAATAATCTTAAAATATATAAAAACCTTTCTTTCCCAATAACCCCATGCCCATTCCTTAATCTCTCAAGGAAAAGAGCTTTACTTTTCAACCAAAGATGGCAAACTGGTTAAGATAAAATCAATCAGAAAAATCTAATACTCCAGCAAAATCTACAACGAAGAACTTTATAGAAATTGAATTAGAGAATTTGGATAAACTTTTAATAAGCCCTGAGCATTAGAGTTTATGTAATTCAGACAAAAGGAGAATATTATATTACTCCAAGCTTTAAAGCCAATTCTTTAGTAGAAACAAACGGAACAAGCTTTTCGGATTTCTTTCTAAATTCAGAATCATTCGACCATATTCTAACATCTTCTCCCAACTCTCTAAACTTCAAAGCCAAAGCCAAATACGGAAAATCCTCTAAAGGAGCATTTTTCCTTGCCTCTTCCTCAAATTCCTTATATTCCTCTCTTACCACCGGCTCTATTTCAGAAAATAATAGAAATAAAACAAACCATAACTTGCTTCTTTCCAACTTAGAATATTTAAGCAATTTATCCTCTTTCCTTCTTATTTCCTCAAATACATATTCTGGAGTAACCAATCTATACCCACTATCTTTGGCAACCTTCACCAACTCTAAAGAAAACCCTCTTTTAATTAAGCAGGCAAATATTACCTCGGCATCAACAACTAATAGCATCTTAACCTACTCTAAATGCCTTTTTGCAACCGATAAATTAACCTCCTTAGCCAATTCTCTTGCTTTCTCTTCGGAAAGCTCACTTTCCTCCAAAATCTCCCTTGCAATCTTAAACCTAACCTCCCTTAAAAACATGTTTAAAACTTTTTCTATTGCTAACTCAAGTTTCGATTCCAAACCTTTCGGAACCTCCAACCTCAAAACAATCTCTTTCATAATAAACTATTTGGAAACCAATTATTTAAATAACTTTTCCTTCCTCCCAATAACCCAAGCTTATTCTTTAATCTCCAAAGGAAAAGAAGTTGAATTAGAAAACGGAGACAAACTTTTAATAAGCTTAGAGCATTAGAGTTTATGCTTCAAATCCCTTCATATACCCCTTTCCCTTTTTCCGATTCTTAATAATAAGGATAATCCTTCTCTCAAAGATAACTTTGTAGATAATCCTGTATTTACCAACTCTTATCCTAAAAACATTTTCCAGACCTTTGAGTTTAATCGCTAATTTAGGAATAAGGATTTTCAGAAAGTTGTTTAATTTTTTTTAAGCATCCTGCGATTCTTCTTTCCAAAATTTTGAACTCCTTTTCAGCCCTCCTGGAAAAGAAAACAGAAAAACATATTATCTTAATTCTTCTTCAATCTTTGATAAAGGCATAACCCTATCTTTCTTCAAATCCTCCTCAGCCTCTATCAAAGCTTTTAAATCTTCTAAACTTGGCAAAGATTCCCTTTCAATAAAAAGCTCGGGCCCAACCATAAATAACTTAGGGAAAATATTTTTATTCTTTTACTATTGATTATGGAAGAAAGCAGAAGAAAGGAAAGATATTTTGATAAGATAAATTTTATTTTGGATAAAATAGAAAATATTCCAGAGTTCGAGGATGATATAAAAAGAGATGCAGCATTTTATAGGATGCAAATTGCAATAGAAGCGGCTATGGATATAGTTGCAATGTTAACAAAAGATGTAGGGGGCAAGGTGGGAGATGATTACACTAATATAATTTTCCTTACAGAAAGAGAAGTATTAAGCAAAGATTTGGGAGAAAAGTTAAAAGAATTAAACGGACTAAGAAATGTAATTGTGCATAAATATAATAAAGTTGAAGAAGAACTAATAGAGGAAAAACGACAATTTGTTTTCGAGACTCTAAATGAATTTGTTGAAGTGGTAGAAAATGTTATCAAAAAAATTTTTGAATAAAATTAGAAGGGATTTAAAACCATTACAGAAGTACGATGTGGTTATATATGGAAGTGCCCTTACCGGCCGTTTCTCTAGGAGGTCGGATATAGATATAGCCATAATAACAGAAAGTAAAGAGAGGGAATACAACAAAAAGGTCTGGGCAGAAGCCATGAAATTTTCTTGGAAAGGATATGACATAAAAGTATTTGAGCTTTTGCCGTTATGGTTAAAAATGGAAATTATTGAAAATCACCTAGTTCTTTTTGGAGATGAGAAAAAAATTTCAGAGTATTTTTATTTTTACAGGAAGATATGGAAAGATATGAAATCTAAAGTAGAAAGCAATAGATTTAAAAGCATAGAAGAAATAAGGAGGGGTATTAACAACCTGAAAAAGCTAAGAATCCTATGTAACTTTGGAAAACAAAAAAATTTCAGTTCTACATTTCTTTATTCAAATCAATCTATAAAACCAAACCATGATAAGAGAAGAAGGGAAACAAAAAATCTACTTGGATGCAAATATAATCTATGGTTATTTTAAAGCAGTTAGAAGATCTATTAAAAGAAATATAAAATTTAGAGAACCAAAAGTTATTCAAGTTCTAAGAG
>JAGHBK010000026.1 GCA_021161025.1 bacterium
CATTTATTATTAATCCAATTGTCCTAAGTGTGTTTACTCCCACAAGCCCACGCTATATAAACCCTTGGTGGTTCTGGGAGGAATTGATAAAGACAATAGCGTTTATTTTATACTTTGTTTATCTCTCAGTTTTAGGGGTAGCTGGAATAAAATTAGTAAAACATACATAAACCAAAACCCAAACCAAAACCCATTAGATCATTTCTAATGGGCTTTTTTTATCTTAAAAATTAAAACTAAGACAAAAATCTCTAATGAGTGATGTGTACACATTTTTAGCAACTTTCATCAGAATAAAAAAGATATATAATAAAAAAGGGGAGAAAGAGATCTCCCTGTGGAAGGAGAAGCGCATCTAATGTTTTATTAAATAATAGAGAGCTTTTTTGAAACTTTCTCTGACAGCAGGACCAATTAGGGCAAATAAGGAAAATATAACTGACACCTCAAGGAATAGGAATTGTTTGCCAATTGGCGGGCCGACAATAGTATAAAACCCTATCAGAATTACTATAGCACTAATGATGGCCACCTCACAACGAATGATGCTTTTAAAAAACTCGTGTGACCACTTCTGAAATATTTCTATTCGTTCTAGAAGGAGAACTGGTAAGCCCAAAAAAGCATAGCTTAGCCCCGCAATCATTCCTACTACTAGTCCAATTAAAGCATCTAGGGGTGGTAGAGGTTTTAAGACATACGGTCCCCATCCTGTTAGACCCATAAAGGTGTAGATGATGGCTCCTCCTATCGAAAGATCAGCTAATATCAAGGAACTTCCTTTCACTTTCTTCCACTCCTAAACCCATTTTATCTCCGAAATATTTCTTGTCAAGCCCTTGTGCTCGTTCATAACATTCCGTACACTTTTTAAGGTTCATTAACGATTACTAATGGTTGTTAATAATGGAGATAGGTATTTTGAGATTTAGGAAACTGATCCTTGATCTTTTCATAGTATTTCATTGGAGAAAGATTTCCGGGGGGCTGGTGAGGTCGGAGGTAGTTTTAGAAGTAGGGGGTTGTATTCTTTCAACCAGGTATAGAGAAAGTATCTGGAGAGATACTAAAATGTTAGAGACTTAAGCAGATCTGGCAATTTTGACAGTTCCTGATAGTATGCTGCTATAGATGCTCGTACTACATCTTTACTACATCCTTTATGTTTTCCTTTCATGGTTCTTCAACTATCAAAGGTTACGGGATGATGTAGTATATGAATATCTACAGTTTTAGATCTTGACAGATTAGAATAGAGCGTTATACTCTCAGTAGAACCTACTAAGAGGTGAAAAAGGAATGAAGAAAAGCTTACTTTTGGATCTAATAGTGTTGGTAGGTACTTTAAAAATAATTGCCACAATCTTAACTTATACCACACTCCTGAGTTTGTTTACTCATCTAGGCCCACTAAACCCTTGGTGGGCCCAGGAAGAATTGATAAAAATAATAGCATCTCTTTTATAACTTTATAACGAATAAAAAACAAAGTAAAACCCATTAGATTATTTCTAATGGGCTCTTTTTATCTTAAAAATTAAAACTAAGATAAAAACTCAATTTTAACCATTTTTAATAAGGTTTATTCTTTTGTCTTTATCACCTCATCAATAATTCCGTATTCTTTAGCTTCTGGGGCTGATAAATAGAAATCTCTATCTGTATCCTTTTCAATTCTCTTTAATGGTTGACCGGTATGCTTTGCTAAAATCCGGTTTAATTTGTTTTTTATTTTAATAATTTGTTTAGCCGTAATCTCTATCTCTACTGCTTCTCCCTTTACTCCTCCTGCTACCTGATGCAATAAAATCTCAGAGTTTGGTAAAGCAAATCTTTTTCCTTTGGCACCTGCGGCTAATAAAATTGCCGCCATTGAACCTGCTAAACCTATACAAACTGTAGAAATGGGAGAAGCAACGTATTGCATAGTGTCATAAACTGCCAAACCTGCAGTCACTGAACCGCCAGGAGAATTAATATAGAGTTTTATATCCTTTTTAGGATCTTTTGAGGCTAAAAATAAAAGTTGGGCAATAACAGAATTAGCCGAAATGTCTGTAATTGGCCCTGCTAAAAGTATAATTCTGTCTTTTAGAAGACGAGAATAAATATCATAAACTCTCTCTCCTCTTTGAGTTTTTTCAATTACAGTTGGAATTAAGTAAGGCATATCGCAACAATTTCTAATTTCTAATTGATCTAATTTCTAACTTGTTTTTTGTCATTTGACATTGAGTATTGGAATTTGATTAGACATTAGAAATTAGTCATTAGGCATTACAAAACTTTCAAGTTTTGCTAAAATTTTCTCATTTCTTAACACTTCTTTAGTATACTCTCTCAATCTTCCTGAGTCAAGTTCTTTTTCTAAATTAGGATTAGCGATTAACATTTTTTTTATCTCTTCTTCGATTTCTTTCTCTGAAATTTCTATTTTTTCCTTTTTCCCAATTTCTCTTAAAAGCAGAGATTGAAGAATTCTTTTTTCTGCTTCTTTCTGAAAAGAATCTAATATTTCTTTTTCTGTCTTCTGAAGTTTTTTTAAATATTCCTCAAAAGGAATCTTTAAAATGTCTTTAACCCCTCTTTTAAGATTTTCTAACATTCTTTGTTTTTCTTTGACAATCAAAAGTTCAGGAATCTCAGCTTTTGTATTTTGAGCTATTTTATCTAAAATCTCAGCCCTTACCCTTTCTCTCTCTATCCTTTCTTTTTCCTGTCTTAATTTTTCTATTTCCTCTTTTGTTACCTTAACTTCTCTTTTTTTAACTTCTGAAGCGATTTTTTTATAATCTGGCAGTTCGATTTCTGGCAAAATTTGAGTTATAGCTTTAAATTCAAAATCATTACCTTTAGCCAGTTTTAAAATACTAATTTGAGGAGGAGAAATCACTTCAATTTTCTTTTCTAAAATTGCTTTTGGATAAAGTTCCTCAATGGTGAGCTCTGCTGCTCGTTCCAAAATATCTTTTTGAGGAATTTTTCTCTCGATTATTTCTCTTGGTACCTTACCCTTTCGAAAACCTTCGACCTCTAAATCTTTTCCCAATTCTAAAGTGGCTTTCTCAACAAACTTTTCAAATTCTTTGGCTGGAATTTCAAAATATAACTCAATTTGAGCTTGGGGCAATTTTTTAAGAGATACTTTCATTTTCTTCTAGGAATTTAAGAATTTTGGGAAGAATTTGTTTCTTTCTAGAAACTACTCCAGGTAATAGCATTAAGTTATCTTTAACCTGTTTCCCAAACACCTTTTTGGCTATCTTGGTTTCTTTTTCGCTCAAGAGAAAAAGGGTGCCATTTTTTTTCAAGATATCAATGACAACAAAGAACATTAATTTCTGTTTTCTTTTCTTCTTCAGTCTTTCTAAAGCCTGAAAAATCTTTCCTTTAATAGAGAAAATTTTTTCTGGTAAAACTGTCTCATGTACCCCAATAGCAAACTTTATCCCTTTTGCTTTAAACTCTTTATAATCCATTGTTACTAATTTATCGGGGCTAATATCTGAAATATCAGATTTTGCCTCAAACATTTTCTTAGATAGCTTTGTAATATCTTCTTTTGAAATTTCTGCTAAAACATAAGCTATGTCTTTATCTTCTTTAGTAGTAGTGGGGGAGGTAAATTTTAAAGTGTCAGAGATAATGCCGGTTAACAAAAGGCCGGCTTCTTTTTTTGTTAAAGGGGTTGCGTTTTCAAAAAACATTTTAGCTAAAATTGTGCTTGTGGAACCTAAAGGTTCTGCTCTATAAAATATCGGGGCTTGGGTTTTAATTCCTCCAAGTTTATGATGGTCTAATACTCCAACAATATTTGCCTCCTCAACCCCTTCTATGCTTTGTTCGTAATCACCATGGTCTATTAAAAAAACATTTTTCCCCTTTAAAGACTTTATTAAAGAAGGTTTTTTCTCTTTAAAATAATTCAAAACAAAAACTACCTCTTTGTTCAAAATTCCAGAATATCCTACTTTAATCTTAAAGTTTGAAAGAGGGATTGGTAAAAGCTTGTTTTTTTTGAGAAAATTTCCAAATACTAAAGAGGCAACTATTGAATCTGTGTCTGGATTTTTGTGACCGATAATAATTAATTCTTTCATTTTTTATTCTTTTGACTTTTTTCTATCTCTTCTACACTCTTTACATCAATTTTCCAACCAGTTAGTTTGGCAGCTAATCTCACATTCTGACCATCTTTGCCAATAGCCAAAGAGAGTTGATCTTCGGGGACAATACAAAGAGCCTTGTTTTTTGGTAAAATTCTCACCTCTAAAACTTTAGCTGGAGAGAGAGAATTGGAAATAAATTCTTCTGGTGTTTCTGACCACTCGATAATATCAATTTTTTCACCTCCCAACTCATTAATCACTGCCTGAACCCTTGTACCTCTCTGCCCAACAACTGTTCCAATAGGGTCAATTCCCTCTACTGTTGTCGCTACAGCAATTTTTGTCCGAGACCCCGGTTCTCTGGCAATAGATTTAATTTTTACTTCACCCGAAGCAATTTCTGGTACTTCTAATTCAAAGAGTTTAGAGACTAATTTCGGATAAGATCTTGATAAAAAAACCCTGGGACCTTTAGGAGTTTGTTCTACACTTTGAACAAAAACCTTTAATCTCTGACCTGGTCTATAAAACTCTCCGGGAACTTGTTCTGATTTTGGTAAAATTCCTAAAGTCTTTCCAATATCTAAAAAAACATTATTTCCTTCAATCCTTTGAACAATACCAGAAACAATTTCTCCTTCTTTTTCTTTGTATTCTTGAAAGATACTCTCTCTTTCTGCTTCTTTGAGTTTCTGGATTATTACTTGTTTTGCTGTCTGAGCCGCTATGCGACCGTAATCTTCTTGAGCTTTTAAAGGTATTTTTATTTCCTCTCCTACCTTTACACTCTTTTTTATTTTCTTTGCCTCCGCTATCATGATGTGTCTTTCCGGGTTAAACCTTATTTTCTTTTCCCCCTCTTTTGGTTTTTTCTTTCCCTTCTTTATTTCCTCTAACTCTTTTTCAGTATATATCATACTTTCATCTACTACCTGTTTTACTCTCCAAAACCTCACCCTTCCTGTTTCTGGATCAAGTTTTGCTTTAATTATCTGCCCCCTCTTTCCATAATCTTTTTTGTAAGCTGCTGCAATAGCTTGCTCAATGGTTTCTATAACTTTTTCTGGAGAAATTCCTTTTTCTTCTGCAATCTGAGAAATAGCTGAAGTAAATGTTTTTAAATCCATATCTTCTACGAAATTACGAATCTTTACGAATATATGAACAAATAAGTGAGGCAACTTTCTCAAAGGACATCCGCAGCGAGCGACCATGGTGTCGCCTTTTGGCGACGAGCGAGCGAGGACTAAGCAGAATTACTCGGTGGGGAATTCTGCGGTCCTTTGAGA
>JAGHBK010000071.1 GCA_021161025.1 bacterium
GATTATAAATTGCCAGAAATTAAAATAAAAAAGTTCAAATTTCCAAAAATTAAATTTCCCAATTTTTTGAAAAATAAGTTTTTACTCTTTTTAATTTTTTCTATTTTTTTATCTTCTCTTTTTGGGTTTTTGGCTGGAACCATTGCTGGGGGTTATTTTTACTATGAAGTTAAGAGTTATCTTTCAAGATTAAATATTGAACTACCAGAAAAGATTGTTGAAAGAGAAAAAATCATTGAGAAAGAATACGTTCCTCAAACAAGCCAAGAGCAAGCTATAATAAAAGTTGTAAAAGAAACCTCCCCTTCTGTGGTAGGAATTGTGGTGACTCAATATTTACCTCTCCTTGAACCTTATTATTATGAACCATTTAAAGAATTTGAGGAGTTTTTTGGAGAACCCCTTTTTGAGTTTAAAATTCCTCAATATAGACAGAAAGGGGTTGAGAAAAAAGAAAGCTTAATAGGTACAGGCTTTATTGTTTCTGAAGATGGAATGATTTTGACTAATAGACATGTAGTAGCAGACGAAACAGCGGAGTATACCGTTTTAATGACAGATGGTAGAAAGTTTCCGGCTAAAATATTAGCTAAAGACAAAATACGAGACATTGCTATTTTAAAAATTGAAAATTCAGAAGCGCTTCCAGTAGCCAAACTTGGTGATTCAAAGAATTTACAAATTGGACAAACTGTTATTGCTATTGGTAATGCCTTAGGAGAATTTCAAAATACAGTTTCTGTAGGGGTGATTTCTGGTTTAGGTAGAACAATTACAGCTTCAGGTGGAGGAATTATTGAGACACTAGAAGATGTTATCCAAACAGATGCTGCAATTAACCGAGGAAATTCAGGAGGTCCACTTTTAAATCTAAAAGGAGAGGTTGTTGGTATTAATACTGCTATGTCTTTGGAAGGAGAAAATATTGGTTTTGCCATTCCTATCAACCAAGCCAAAAAAGACATCACTCAAGTTAAAACTTTAGGTAAAATCGTCTATCCTTATTTGGGAGTTTATTATTGCCTAATTACAGACCAGGTACAGGAAAAGTATAATCTCCCTGTAAATTATGGAGCTTGGATTGGTAGAGATAAATATTGTAACCCCTATGATAAAGCAGTCATACCTGGCACTGCTGCTGAAAAAGCCGGTCTCCAAAGAAATGACATTATTTTAGAATTTAATGGAGAAAAGATTACCCCAGAGAACTCTTTAGCTAAAATTATTATGGATTATAATCCAGGAGATAGGGTGGTTTTAAAAGTATTAAGGGGAGAGGAAGAGAAAATTTTCCAAGCTACTTTAGGAGAAATGTCTCCTTAAATCCCTTGATTTTTCTCAAAAATATTGCAAAATATTAATATATGATGGGAGCTAATTTTACCCATAAAGCTCAAGAAGCAATTTTGAAAGCCCAATCAATTGCTCAAAAAAGAGGACAACAACAAATTGATGCTCTTCATTTACTCTATGCTCTGTTATCCCAAGAGGATAGCATTGTTTTGAATTTACTTTCTAATTTGGGAATTGATATTGAAGATTTAAAGAAAAAAACTGAAGCCTCTTTAGGAGAAATTTCAGTAATTGTCACTCCTCAAGCTTTTGGTAAGTTTTATTTAACACAAGACTTAGCAGAAGTTTTAGAAAGAGCTCGTCAAGAATCTTTAAAAATGGGAGATGAATACATTTCCATAGAACACCTCTTTTTAGCATTATTAGACACTGATACCAAAGCAAGAGAAATTTTAGAAAAAGCTACTTTCTTAAAACCAGAAGGTGATTTATTAGAGACGGGAGCCTTAACCTATGAGACCGCCTTGGAACAATTAAAGAAAATTAGAGGAGAGGAAAAAATTACTGATCCTTTTCCAGAATCTAAATATCAGGTTATTAAAAAATACACTCGCAATTTAACTGCCTTAGCTAGAAAAGGAAAATTAGATCCAGTTATTGGGAGAGAAAAAGAGATTAGAAGGGTAATGCAAGTTATTTCTCGAAGAACAAAGAACAACCCTGTTTTAATTGGGGAGGCAGGTGTAGGGAAAACAGCTATTGTTGAAGGTTTAGCCCAAAGAATTGTTCAGGGTAAAGTTCCTGAAAGCTTAAAAGATAGAGAAATCATTGCTTTAGATTTGGGAGCTTTGATAGCTGGTACAAAATATAGGGGAGAGTTCGAGAATAGAATGAAAGCTCTTTTAAAAGAACTCAAAAGGGCAGAGGGTCAATATCTTTTGTTTATTGATGAATTACACACTTTAGTTGGAGCAGGAGCAGCAGAAGGTGCTATTGATGCTTCAAACCTTTTAAAGCCCGCCCTAGCTCGAGGAGAATTAAGGGCAATTGGTGCTACCACCTTAAAAGAATATCAAAAATACATTGAAAAAGATCCAGCTCTAGAGCGACGCTTTCAACCAATTTATGTTGAGGAACCTTCAATCGAAGATACCATTGCTATCTTAAGAGGTGTAAAAGAGAAATATGAGCTTCATCACGGAGTAAAAATTAAAGATTCAGCCTTGGTAGCTTGTGCAAAATTAGCAGCTCGCTATATTACAGATAGATTTTTACCAGATAAGGCAATAGATTTAATGGATGAAGCAATGAGTTCTTTAAGGTTAGAAATTGAATCAGAACCTGCAATCTTAGAAAGCTTATATAACGAAATTAGGAAATTAGAAATTGAAGCAGAAGCAATTAAAAAAGATAAAAAATCAAGTAGAAGAAAAAAAGCAGTTTCTCGACAATTGGCTGACTTAAAAGAAAAAGCTAAAGCATTTGAGTCAAAATGGAAAGCAGAAAAAGATACAATTACAAAGATTAAAAAATTAAAAGAAGATATAGATAAAATTCGCTTAGAAATAGAAAGAGGCATTACCAGAGCAGATTTACAAAAAGTGGCTGAGTTAAAATATGGTCAACTTCCCAAACTTTTAAAAGAGTTAAGAAAAAACGAGAGAAAATTAGCCCGCCTTCAAAAAACTAGACCACTCTTAAAATTAGAGGTAGAACCTGAGGATATTGCTAAAATTGTTTCTCAATGGACAGGAATTCCTGTAACTAGGCTTTTAGAGGAAGAAGCTAAAAAATTAGAGAAGATGGAGGAAATTCTCTCAAAGAGAGTTATCGGTCAAGAAGAAGCGATTAAAGCTGTAGCTAATGCTATTCGACGCTCCCGAGCAGGAATTTCAGAAGAGAATAAGCCTTTAGGCTCTTTCCTCTTTTTAGGACCCACTGGAGTAGGTAAAACAGAAACTGCTAGAGCCTTAGCTGAGTTTTTGTTTAATGACGAAAATGCTTTAGTTAGGCTTGATATGTCAGAATATATGGAGCGTCACACAGTTTCTAAGATGATAGGTTCTCCTCCAGGCTATGTTGGATATGAAGAGGGTGGGCAACTTACCGAAAAGATCCGTAGAAGACCCTATAGTGTTGTATTATTAGATGAGATTGAAAAAGCCCATCCCGAAGTTTTTAATATCTTACTTCAGATTTTAGAAGATGGCAGGTTGACTGATGCTAAAGGAAGAGTGGCTTCCTTTAAAAATTGTATTTTAATTATGACTTCCAACGTTGGTTCAGAATATATTTCCAAAATGGGAACCCTTGGATTTATGGGAGAGAAAGAGGAAAGAGAAAAAGTAAATCTAAAAGAAAAAGTAATGGAAGCTCTAAAAGAAAAGTTTAGACCAGAATTCTTAAACAGAATTGATGAAGTGATTATTTTTAATTATCTTGGCAAAAAAGAAATTAAGAAAATTGTGGAGTTAGAATTAAAGAAAGTGGCAGATCGTCTTGAGCAAAAGAAAATAAAAGTTCGCTTTACTCCCAAAGCAAAAGAACTCTTGGCAGAAAAAGGTTTTGATTCTAACTTAGGGGCTAGACCTTTAAAGAGGGTTATTCAAAGGTTGGTTTTAGATCCTTTAGCCCTAAAAATTGTTGCTGGAGAAATTGAAAGCGGAGAGAGGATTCTCGTTGATGTCCAAGCTGGCAAAATCCACTTTCTAACCTCAAAGGAAATAGCTAAAATCGAAAAGAAAAAGCAAAAGGTTCGAGTAAAATAATTTTAAAACATGAAAAAGACCATTTTGAAGATTTTAGCTTTTTTTATTATCGGAATGATAGGAGGTATTTTCGCTGAAGAAATCTTTTGGCCATATTTTGTTGAAAGGCCGTTTTTTTATAAATACAGGTTAGAGCAAACTCCAATTTATGTTACAGAGAGAAAAGAGATTACAATTACAGAAAATGTTGCCTTAAAAGAGGCAATAGAAAAAGTTAAAAGTACTGTAATTGGAGTGAGAACAGAAACTAAAAAAGGAGAAACTTTGGAAGGTTCTGGTTTTGTTTTAACTTCAGATGGCTTAATGGTTACTTTAGCAGATTTAGTTCCCCGAGGATCTAATTTTTCTTTCTTTGTTGACGGAGAAAAAGTGCATTTTCAGATCTTAAAAAGAGACTTAGAAGAAAATTTAGCCCTAGTGAAAATTAAAAAAGAGAATTTACCTACAAAAAGCTTTGCTGATTTAGAAAGATTAAGATTAGGAGAGCGGGTGTTTTTAGTAGGGGTGGTTTTTGATACAGAGGGAATACCCAAGAAGGTGGTAAATGAAGGAATAGTTAAGTCTTTTGATAAAAATTTAATTGAAACAAACATTTTTGAAAACAAAAACCTTCAAGGCAGTGTCTTATTCGATATCGAAGGAAATATATTAGGAATAAATCAAGTTCAAAAAACAGGACAGGTTACTACTATTCCAATTACTCAGATTAAACAATTTGCTGGGTTTTAACCTCTTCAAAATTTCTACGATCGTAGAATTTTTGCATTAATAAAAATTTTCCTTATAGGCGGAAAATTTTTTTAAGATGCAGTTCGTTGTCAATCGACTCTAAGACACAAAACCTGACAAATTTTCTGAGTTTGAAAAATTCGATTACAAAATTTATTTCGTCCTCACACTCATATGGAAAAATAAACACACTTTTTTGAAGTTCGAAAAAACCTAATTTTTTTAATTTTTCTCTTAATGCATCTCTACCCCACCTTAATCTTTCGGGAATATCAAAAACTACCATTCTCCATTTTCCATCCCATTTCCTTTTCTCAATTTTCATTTTTTCAAAATGATAGGTTAGAGCTTTCATTTTTCCTTTATCTGTGAGAAAAAAGGTATAACTTCCGTCAGGATTTCTTTGTTTCTTTACTAATTTAGACCGATAAAGATTATTAATTTCTTTTTTTAATTCTTCTTCATCAATCTTTTTAAACTCCCGAGAAAGATTTTTCAGAATCCTTTTTTGACGATAAGGAGAATAGGTAAGACTAAAAGAAGCTCCCGCTAAAAATAAAAGTAAAATTTTCTTTCTTGTTGGAGACATATAATTTATTATAACAAAATTTCTACGATCGTAGAATTTTTGCATTAATAAACTTTTCCACAGCTTTAGTATTGAC
>JAGHBK010000016.1 GCA_021161025.1 bacterium
CTGATTTAAAAGACATAAAACCAGGTGATTACTTAGTTCATTTAGATCATGGAATCGGTAGATACTTAGGAGTATGTGAGGGGGTTACGGTTACGAAGCCCGTATCGTCAAGCGTAGAGGGGATACGTAAGAACACGCTAAACATAACCTCCTCACGAAACAGGCATCGTAACCCTTTAACGCTAAACTATTATGTACTAGAGTATGCTCAAGGTGATAAATTATATGTTCCCTTTGGATTAGAAAGGAAGTTATCGAGATACATTGGTTTTATAGAGCCTAAAATTTCAAGGTTAGGCTCTCTCTACTGGCAGAAAATAAAAAGGAGAGTTAGAAAAGAAACAATAAAACTTGCTAAAGAGTTATTAGAAATAGCAGCAAAAAGAGAAATAGCTATAAGACCCCCATATTTACCAGCTGATGAAATAGATGCACAATTGGCCGCTACTTTCCCATATCAAGAAACCCCTGATCAAGTCCAGGCAATCGAAGACATCAAAAAAGATTTAGAGTCTAATAAGCCCATGGATAGAATAGTCTGTGGAGATGTAGGGTTTGGAAAAACAGAAGTGGCTTTAAGAGCTATGGTGAAAGTAGTAAAGTCAGGTTATCAAGTAGGTATAATTTGCCCAACAACAATTTTAGCTAATCAACATTTTCAAAACTTTAAAAAGAGACTTAAAAATCTACCAATTGAAATTGCTCTGCTTTCTCGTTTACAAAGTAAAAAAGAACAAAAGGAAATTTTAAAAAATTTAAAAGGTGGAAGAATAGACATTTTAATTGGTACCCATCGAGTTTTATCAAAAGATGTTAAGTTCAAAAATTTGGGACTTTTAGTTATTGACGATGAACATAAGTTTGGAGTTTCGCAAAAAGAAAAATTAAAGAAAATGAGAGTTCAATTAGATGTTTTATCTTTGTCTGCTACCCCAATACCCAGAACCTTATATTTAGCTCTTTCTACCTTAAAGGATATCTCTTTAATTCAGACACCACCTAAAGGGCGGATTCCAGTAAAAACCTATATTTTGCCTTTTTCAGAAAAAATTATAAAAAGGGCAATTGAAAATGAAATTAAAAGAGGAGGACAGGTCTATTATTTACACAATAGAGTTCAGACGATTAAAACTGCTAAAAAGTTTCTTCAATGTATCACATCAGATTTAAAAGAAACTATAAGATTTGGAATAGCTCATGGTTCCTTAAACGAGAAAGAGCTTATAAAAGTAATGGAAGAATTTCAAAATAAAAAAATTGATGTTTTAATAGCAACAACTATAATTGAAAGTGGATTAGATTTTCCAAATGTAAACACTTTAATTGTTGCTGATTCTACAAAATTAGGGCTTTCTCAGGCCTATCAAATTAAAGGAAGAATTGGAAGATCTTATACTCAGGCTTTCGCTTATTTTTTGTATGATAGTCAAAACTTAACACCAAAAGCTAAAATGAGATTAGAAGCACTTAAAAAGGCAGAAGCTTTGGGTTCTGGATACAAAATTGCTTTGAGAGATTTAGAAATTAGAGGCGCTGGAAATATTTTAGGAAAAGAACAATCTGGTAATATAAATCAGGTGGGACTAAATTTATATTGCCAAATGTTATCTGAAGCTGTCGAAAAATTAAAGAAAGGTTTAATATGAAAAAAATAAAAAAGATAAAAATTTCTGATCCAAACTATCCTCAACTTTTGAAAGAAATTCCTTCTCCTCCTAAAGCTTTATATGTAAGAGGAGAAATCTTCCCAAAAGAAAACTGTTTTGCTGTGGTTGGCACAAGAATGTGTTCTCCTTACGGAAAGGAAGTAGCGTTAGAAATGGCAAGCGCTCTATCTGAAGCGGGTCTTACTATTGTTTCAGGTTTAGCTCCTGGGATTGACACTTATGTTCATAGGGCTGTAGTAGAAAAGAAAAAAAGAACAATTGCTGTATTAGGTACTGGATTAGATAGAAAAAGTATTTATCCAAAATCAAACATAGAATTAGCTGAAAAAATTTTAGAAACAGGGGGAGCCTTAATTTCAGAATATCCTCCTGGTATTTCTGGAAGTCAGTTTACTTTTCCCAAAAGAAACAGAATAATCTCAGGTTTATCTTTAGGAGTGCTGATAGTTGAGGCTAAAGAGAAATCAGGTGCTTTAATTACAGCAAAATGGGCAGAAAAACAGGAAAGATTAGTGTTTGCAATTCCTGGATCAATTCGCTATTTAAACTCAAAGGGTTGTCATTACCTAATAAAAAGAGGGGCGAAATTAGTTGAGTGTGTTGAAGATATCTTGGAAGAATTACCACTTAAATGCTTGAGGTTGAAATTTAAAAAAGAAGTGTTAGGTCGCACAAAAGAAGAAAGTTTAATCTTAGAAGTCTTGAAGGAGGGGGCTTTAGAAATAGATAAAATTATTGAAAAAACAAAGTTACCAGCTCAGAAGGTGGCTGCTATTCTCTCAGTTTTAGAAGCAGAAAAGAAAATAAGCAACCTTGGAGGTAATATTTATGTTCTATTTAGTTAACTTCAAAACTTAAATGTCAAATACCAAAAATCTATTAATAGTGGAAAGTCCTACCAAGGGTAATACTATCAAAAGATTTTTAGGACCCGATTATAAGGTTCTGTCTTCTTATGGACATGTAAGAGATTTACCAGAAAATGAGTTTGGAGTGGATATTGAAAAGAACTTTGAGCCAAAATATGTTATTTTACCGAAGGCAAAAAAGACAATTAATCTTTTAAAAAAAGAAGTAAAAAAAGCAAAAAGGACAATTTTAGCTACAGATGAAGATAGAGAGGGAGAAGCAATTGCTTGGCATTTAACTAAGGTTCTAAATTTAAATAGCAAAAGGCCATATCAGAGAATTGTTTTTCATGAAATCACAAAATCAGCTATTGAGGAAGCTTTAAAAAATCCAAGAGATATCGATATTAATTTAGTTAATGCTCAACAAGCCCGGAGAATTTTAGATAGAATAGTGGGCTATAAATTAAGCCCTTTTTTATGGAAAAAGGTAGCTAGAGGATTATCGGCAGGAAGAGTACAATCAGTAGCTGTGAGGCTAGTAGTAGAGAGAGAAAGAGAGATTGAAGATTTTGTACCTCAAGAATACTGGCTGATTGAAGCTTTGCTTCAACGGCAAATCCCAAATCCTAAATCCCAAATCCTAAACAAATCTCAAATTCCAAATTCAAAATCCCAAACAGAATTTAAGGCATTATTAGTAAAGAAGAATGGGAAAGCAATTCCTAAATTAGGAATCAAAACAAAAAAAGAAGCAGATAAAATTTTAAACGACTTAAAAAATGCTGAATATAAAGTCATAAATATTGAAAAAAAAGAACTAAAACGGAATCCTCTACCTCCTTTTACTACTTCTACCTTACAACAGGAAACCTGGAAAAAGTTTCATTGGCCAGCAAAATTTACAATGCAAATTGCTCAAAGGCTTTATGAAAGAGGGTTTATTACCTATCATCGCTCTGATTCTCTCAACATTTCAAATTTAGCTTTAAACGTTGCAAAAAAATTCATAACTAAAAATTATGGAAAAGAGTATTATCGACTTCGAAAGTATAAAACAAAGTCAAAGGTTGCACAAGAAGCCCATGAAGCAATCAGACCAACCTATCCCGAAAAATCGCCAGAAACTTTAAAAGAAAAATTAGACCAAAGAGAACTGAAAATGTACGATCTGATTTGGCGGCGTTTTATTGCTTCCCAAATGAAAGAAGCAGTTTTTGATTCGACTATTGTCGAAATTGGAGCTAAAAATTACATTTTTAAATCAACAGGACAAGTTCTAAAATTTGATGGATTTTTAAAGATTTACCCAGTTAGATTTAAAGAAAATGAATTACCCCCTTTAAGTGTAGGTGAAACACTAAAACTTATAAAATTAACTCCTTCTCAACATTTCACCCAACCCCCACCAAGATTTACCGAAGCTACATTAATTAAAGAATTAGAGAAAAACGGAATAGGGCGTCCTTCAACTTATGCCCCCATAATTTCCACAATCCAAGAAAGAAACTATATTACAAAAGATGAAAAAAAACATTTTAAACCTACTGAAATTGGAGAGATAGTTAATGATCTTTTAGTAAAACACTTTCCAAAAACTGTTGACATTTCTTTCACCGCCAAAATGGAAGAAAACCTAGATAAAATTGCTCAAGGAAAAAAGGAATGGCAAGTGGTAGTGAGAGAATTTTATATTCCTTTTTCAGAAAATTTAAAAAAGAAATACCAAGAAATCTCAAAAAAGGATATTACCGAAGCTCCAACCCAAAAAACTTGTCCTCAGTGTGGGGCCCCTCTAGTTATTAGGTTAGGGAAATATGGAAGATTTTACGCTTGCTCTAATTTTCCAAAATGCAAATATACAAAACCATTAGAAAAAGAGGTTTTGGGTATAAAATGTCCAAAATGCAAAAAAGGAGAAATTGTTGAAAAAAGAACAAAAAAAGGAAAAATTTTTTATGGGTGTTCAAATTGGCCAGAATGCGATTTTGCTCTTTGGAATAAACCCACTGGCGAAAAATGTCCAAAGTGTGGGTCGCTTTTAATAAAAGATAAA
>JAGHBK010000023.1 GCA_021161025.1 bacterium
TAGGTTCTAAAAATTTAGAGAAGAATCCTCCGGTTTTGTTTTCAATTTGCCTAAATTTTTCTCTTTTTTCTTCTAACATAAAAATTAAAAAATTTAATGATATTTCTCAATATATGGTCTCCAACCTTTTCAAAAAAGTTTGCTTCCTTTCCCTTTATTTTTCCCTCTCCTCTTTTTATCTTCTCAAAAATTTCCTCAATAGAAAGATTTTCTCCCTCAATTTCTAAATAAACCTTTCCCAAAAACCAGGGACTGTGGGCATCAGAACCTGTAATCTTTGGTAATTTGTATTTTTCGGCAAAATCTTCGGCCTTTTTATTTCCAGAACCAAAGACTGATGCATTTTTGACCTCAATTCCATCAATTTCTTTTACCAATTTTCTTAAATCCTTTTTGAAGGAGCAATTGAAAGCAAAGGGATGGGGAATGAAAACCTTTCCACCCAACTTTTTGATTTTCTTAATCGTCTCTTCTGCTGAAAGCCCCTTTGGAATTTTTTCTTTAACTCCTAAAGCTAAAATATCTCCGTCCTTACTCTTTACTTCAATACCTGGAATGACTAAAATTGGTTTATCTTTGGCAAATTCCATTGCTTCTAAAGCCCCTTTTATTTCGTCATGATCTGTAATCGCAATGCAATCAATTCCTTTTCTTAAGGCAGCTTTCACCATTTTTTTGGGGCTGAAGCCTGAATCATAGGAATAGAAAGTATGGATATGGAAATCACATTTCATATTTCATTTTATATTTCAACTTAATATTATATAATATTCGTATATTCGTAAAGATTCGTAATTTCGTAGAGGCTTAAAACGTTCGGCAACCTTTCTCAAAAGTAGCAAGGCATAATATTAAACTCAAAAGTCAAAACTCAAAAGTCAAAACCACAACTCAAAGCTCAAAACTTATGGAAATCAGACAACAGTTGAAATATCGATGTTATCAGTTTTCAATTAAATTAATAAAATTTGCCAGTCAATTACCCAATAAAAGAATATTCAAGATAATTTCGGATCAGCTTCTTAGAGCAGGCACAAGCATTGGAGCAAATATTGTTGAAGCAAAATCAGCGAGTTCAAAAAGAGATTTTATAAGATTCTATGAAATAGCCCTAAAATCAGCCAATGAAACCAAATATTGGCTAGGACTCTTAAGAGATGCCACCGAGGCTGACAAAACAAAAATAGAAAAGCTTCTCAAAGAAGTAACTGAAATTTCCAATATTATTGGTTCAAGCCTTCTTACAATGAAAAAGAAAAAATAGTTTTTAGCTTTAAGCTGTGGCTTTGAGATTTGACATTTGACATTTGAGATTTTAAAAAAGGATGTCCTTTGAGAAAGTTGCCTCACTTATTTATTCATATATTCGTAAATATTCGTAATTTCGTAGTAGTTTGTAAATTTGTGGTATGTTAAAATTTATTCTTTCTTGTCTTTTCTTTTTTCTCCCTGCCTATTTTACCAATATGACCCCTTCTTTGTTAGCAAGTCTTGGGGTTTTTAATTTTTTAGCAAAACCCATTGACTTTGGAAAGAAATTTTTAGGGAAACCAATTTTAGGCTCGCATAAAACTTGGCGAGGTATAATTTTTGGACTCACAATAGGAATTTTAACTGTTTTTTTGCAAAGATGGCTTTTTGAAAGGTCAACTTTTGTCAGGGAAGTCTCCTTTTTTAATTATCAAGAAATTAATATTTTACCCTTTGCCCTTTCTCTGACTTTTGGAGCAATGTTAGGAGATTTATTTTTTGCTGCAATTAAAAGGCGTTTAGGTTTAAAACCAGGCACTCCTTTTTTACCTTTTGATCAAATAAACTATGTAATTGGGGCAGCTTTCTTTGTTACTTTTTTTTCTGGTATTGATATTCCCTTTAAGGTGTGGATAATTCTTTTACTTTTAACCTTCATTTTGCATATAACAGCTACTCAAATCGGCTTTGCATTAGGCTTGTCAAAGAGTAGATGGTAAAATAAAATGAGAATGAAAAAGAGATAAAATTAAAAAAAAATAAAAAATATGACTCAAAACCTTACTGAATTATTTTTAATTAGTTTTATTGAGAATTTACCCCGAGCCGTTGGAGCAATTTTAGTCTTTTTAATCGGTCTTTTTATTTCAAAACAAATCGCTAATTTAGTTTTTCGATTTTTAAAAAAGACCCGTCTAAGCTCTGCTCTTAAAAGAATAGGTTGGCAGGAAGTTCTAGCTAGGGTGGAAGTAAGGTTTGATGCTTCAAAGTTCTTTGCCGAATTAGTAAGATGGTTTTTCATACTTTTGTTTTTAGCAGCCTCAGCTGAAATTATTGGTCTTCCTCAATTTAGTGAAATAATAGCTCAGATATTAGGATTTTTCCCTAACATTTTTATTGCTGCTTTAATCTTCATTGTTGCTGTCTTTTTGGCTGACTTTTCTCAGAAAATAATGATCGCTGTTTTAGAGAAAGAAAAGATCACTTATTCACGGCTTTTTGGTAAAGTTTTAAGTTGGGTAATTTGGATTTTGGCAATTTTGGCAATTTTATATCAGCTTAAAATTGCCCCCACTCTGATTTTAACTATTTTTGTTGGGGTAGTAGCTTTAATAGTATTAACATTAGGAATTGCTTTTGGTTTAGGAGGTAAAGAAATAGCAGCCAAAATACTAAAAGAACTTTCAGAGAAACTTCGCTAATAATATGGAATTTTTAACTCAAAAAGAATTGCAAAAAATGATGCTCCGCTCTTATGAAAAGATTGAGCAGAATAAAGAAGAGATTAACAAAATTAATGTTTTTCCAGTACCAGATCAAGATACAGGAAGTAATTTAGCAAAGACTTTAATGGGAATCAAAGAGACAATCGAAGGAAAAGAATTTAAAGATTTGACAGAAATTTCAAACGTTGCTTTAGATGGAGCTTTAAACGCAGCTCAAGGAAATGCTGGTGTAATCTACACCGGCTTTTTAGCTGGGTTTTTACCTGCTCTTTGTAACAAAAACCCAATTGATTGTCAAAAATTAGCTAAAGCTTTTAGGGAAGGAGCAAAAAGAGCTAAAAATTCAATTCAAAATCCAAAAGAAGGAACCATTTTAGATGTTATTGAGGCTACAGCAGAAACTTTCGAAAAAAGAATAGAAGAAGAAAAAGATATTCTCAAAATTTTAAAAGAGGCAATAGAAAAGGCAAATGAGGCGCTTTTGGCAACCAGAGAAAAAATGGAGGTTTTCAAAAAGGCTAATGTGGTTGATGCAGGAGGTTTAGGGTTTTTGATGATTTTGGAAGGCTATTTAGAGGCATTAGAAGGAAAGAAAGAGAAAGAAGAAAAGAAAGAAGAAAAGCCCTCAGAAAGAATTAGAAGATTCATTCAAACCATCTCTACTCGTTATGAGGTGGTTTCTTTAATTTCAGACTCCAAATTTACCGAAGCAGAACTTAGAGAGAAGCTAAAAAATTTAGGGAATTCTTTAGATATTGTTCAAATTGGAGGAAAAACCAAAATTCACATTCATACAGATTTTTTAGATGAAGTAAAAGATGTTATTAGGCAATCAGGAAAAATTGAAACTCTTAGAGTAGAAGACTTGGCAAAAGAAGTGGTGGGTGAAAAATCTCTAAGGCAGGTTTCAATTGGTATTGTTACAGATGATGTTACTGGTCTTTTACCTAAAATTGTAGAAAGATATCAAATTGAGGTAGTTCCTACCATTGTTGAAATGTCAGGGTTAGAAAAAATTCCTGGAGAAAATATTTATCGAAAAATGAGAGAAGCAGAAAAGCTTGGAATTAAAACCTTTCCAAAAACCTCTCAAGCTACTCCAAAATCTTATTTTGAAGCCTTTCAAAGACAACTTCAAAAATTTGATAAAGTTTTGTGTATTACCGTTACCTCTAAACTTTCAGGTTGCTATAACTCTGCTCAGCAAGCTAAGGAAATGTTAGAGGAATCTCATAAAGTTTTTATATTCGATTCTTTACAAGCTGTAGGAGCTGAAGCTCTTTTTGTTTTAAGAGCAATAGAATTGATCCAGGAGCAAAGAGAAATCGAAGAGGTTTTAGAAGAACTGAAAAGGTTTTATCCAAAAGTTCATCTTTATGCCCTCTTTAAGGATCCTAAGTGGTTGGAAGCTGGCGGAAGGATAACTAAGAAACAAGCTAACTGGATAAGGAGGATTCAAAAGCTTAGATTACATCCTTTAATAACAGTGAAAAAGGGAGTAGTTCAGAAAGATGGAATCATTTTTGCAAAAGATATGGCAGAAGCTTTATTTAAAAAGATTAAAAAAGAAAGTGAAAATATAAGAAAAAAAGGAGGGAAGATTAGGGTAATAA
>JAGHBK010000013.1 GCA_021161025.1 bacterium
AAAATCTTGATTTATGGAAAGAAAAAACTTCTTATGAAGATAATTTATGCCAATTTTGTAAACTTCGTCCGGGAGAAAAAAAAGATTTTAAAGGAGAGAAACTGAGAGAATGTAAAGAATGTGAAAATTTTAGAGAAATGGCAAAAAAATTTAGAGCGGAAAGAGAAGAAGAATTAGAGAAAAAAGAATTTTGGATAGAATTTATTGAAAAAATGCGTTATCAAAAAATTGGCGTTTGGAAAGAAAAAAGAACTTCAGAAGACCTACCTCATTTTGAGTTTCCTTTTTCAAGGTTTTGTTTGAGAGATTTTACGGAAAATTTTGAAATAAAGGAAGATTTCAAAGCAATTACTTTAATCAATTTTTATAATTTTGAGGATAAAGAAATAAAAAAGAAACTTAAATTCCTCTTTAATCAATTAAAAGACAAAAAACTTAACTTTTTAAATTCTTATTTTGTAAGTTGGTATTCTACAGAAGATGCGGAAGATTTAGATAAAATAGATGAAGAGTGTGTCGGTTTAAAAAAGGTCGCTATTTTAAAAGCAGATGTTGACGATTTAGGAGAATTTTTTAGAGATGGAATTGATGTTAAATATAGAACTTTCAGTAGTTTAGCCACTTTTTCGCGGTTTTTAGATTGGTTTTTTAAAGTTTATATTAACTGGTTAGGAGATATTGAAAAAGGACTTGAAAAGAATATTTGTGAACTGCAAAAATCTGCCAAGTTAAAAGAATTTAGAGAGTCACTTAAATGGAGAGAAAAACTAAAAAAACCAAAAAGGGATATTCAAATTCTTTATTCAGGAGGTGACGATTTAGTAATAATTGGACCTTGGAATGAAATTTTAGATTTTGCTTTAGATTTAGAATGGCTATTTAAAGAATATGTTGGAAGAAATCCAGATTTACATTTTTCTGCCGGAATGGTAATGGTGGATAAAAAGTTTCCAATCTATAAAGCAATTGAATTAGCAGAAGAAAAATTAAAGAAAGCAAAAGAAGAAGAAAAAAACAAAGTAAATGTTTTTGAAAGAAACCCGGTATTGTGGGAAAAGTTAAGAGAATCTTTTCAAAATTTTTCTGATTTTTGGGAATTTAATAAAGAAATTGGGAAAGCAAAATTGAAATATCTATCTAAATCTTTTCTCTATAAGTTGTTAAAATTAAAAAGTATTTATTTTGAAAAAGAAAAAAAAGGAATTATAGATTTAAAGCCGATAATTTATATTCACTATTTATTGGCTCGGAGTAAAGAAAAAAATTTAAAAGATAATGAAGTCATTAAAAAATATATTGCTTTACAAAGGTCGGGAAAGCCAGCAAAGGAATTTCAGTATTTGGATATTCCTTTGATTTGGTTAAGTTATCTTTCAAGAGAAAAATAAATTATGAGGCATCAAAATTTTCCTAATAGATTTACTCACCCAAAAAATCAGAATTACTCAGGCAGAGATAGGCAAAATTGGATAGATAGCGATGAGGCAAAAGAACTTTTAAATGGAGGTAATTTTATAGAATTTTGTAAAAAAGCAAAAGAAAAGCGCAAAGACATTAGGGAAACCCCTCAAAATTTGGCAAATTCATCAATTGATTTAAGCAATCCATCAATTACTTTTAATGAATTAAAAATAGCAACACAATGGGCTGCAATATTACAAGCCAGAGGATTTGGAATGAGTAGTTTAAGGAAAATTTTTGAAATAGTTTCTTCAGGAAAAGTTGAAAGAGCAAAATTTATCTTGGCTTATGAAGTAGGCAGAAAAGAAGAGTTTGCTAAAAGCGGCTTTGGAGAATTTTTAGAGAAACTTTTGAATGAGATTTCTACCTCTAATGATGACAAAAAAAATAAAAAGGTCGGAAAAATAAAAACTTTTTTAGAAGCAGTAATTGCTTACCATAAATTGATAAATCCAAGTTCTAAAGATTAATAAAAAATATGACCGAAAAAGAAAATAAAAATTTAGAATTTTACGGAAAAGTAATCATTGAATTAAAGATTAAAGCAGAGACAGGGCTTCATATTGGAGGTAGTAGTGAAGTCGCAAAAATTGGAGGAGTTGATAATTGTGTAATTAGAGATCCAAATAGTAATTTACCTTATATTCCTGGAAGTTCTTTGAAAGGAAAAGTTAGGAGTTTGTTGGAAAAGTTTTTAGGAAAGGTATCCGAAGACGGAGAAGTTCATTCTTGTAAAGAAACTAATTGCGAGATTTGTAGAGTTTTTGGCTCAAAGGATTTAGGAGAAGGGCGAGTAATTTTTAGAGATTTTTCTTTAACGGAAAATTCTAAGAAAGAATTAGAAAAAAAACGTAACGAAACAGGGTCAGATACAGAAATTAAAGTAGAAAATGTAATTAATCGCCTTACTTCTCAATCTACCAATTTAAGAACAATAGAGCGAGTTCCAAAAGGCACCGAATTTAAAGGGGAAATAATCTACAACTTTGTTAAAAAATTAGGACAGGATGATTTTTTAGAGAAGGATTTAAAAAATCTTTTTGCCGGACTAAAACTTTTACAGGATGATTATTTGGGAGGAAGTGGTTCAAGAGGGTATGGAAAAGTAAAGATAGATGTAGGAGAGGTAAAAGTTAGAAAGAGAGATTATTATTTTGGAAAGAAGGAAGAAGAAAGAAAAATAATTGAAAAGAGAGAAGAAAAAAAAGAAGAAAGAAAAGGAGATGAGAATAATTTAGGCATTGATATTGAAAAATGTATTAAAGAAATCGAAGATTTTTTTCGAAACAAAATAAAACCTGAATAAATGAAGTTAAAAATTTTTAAACTTTATTTTAAAACTCCTTGTCATTTTGGAGAAAGAGGTTTAGGTTTGGAGAAAACTTCAGTTATTTTACATTCAGATAGCATTTTTAATGCTCTAATTAATGCTTGGGCTTTTTTATTTGGAAAAGAAAATTTGGAAAAATTTTTGGTTGAAGAATATAAAGAACCTTCTTTTTTAATTACTTCTGGATTTCCTTTTAACAAAGATGATTTTTATTTTCCCAGAGTTCAATGGAGGTTTCCGGCAAAAGAAAAAATTATTGAGAAAAAAGGAAGAAAAAAATTGAAGAAATTGGAGTTTATTAAAAAAGATTTATTTGAAAAATGGATAAATGAAAAAGAAGTAGAAAGGGAAAAAAATTCAGAAGCATTAGAGGATTTAGATTTTATAAAAGAAGATTTAATTCCTAAAAATCAACTTTCAAGAATAAATAGCAGTTCTAAACAACTTTATAGTTTAGGTGTAATTAAATTTAAAGAAAATTCTGGAATTTGGTTTGGAATAGAAGAAAAAAAAGAAGGGATAGTTAAAAATTGGATTCTTCCTGGCTTAAAATTTTTACAAGATCAAGGGATCGGCGCTAAAAGAACTTGGGGATTGGGAAAATTTGAATTTGAAGAAAAAGAAATAGAAATAAAGATGCCAGAAAAGTCAGAAAAATTTGTAAACTTAAGTGTAGTGTTTCCAAAAGAAAATGATTTAAGCTTAATTAAAAATACTTTTATCAAAAACACCTCTTGGTTTAGATGGCATTTAATTACAAGAGGAGGGTATCCGGTTTATTCTCCTTTTGCTGAAAGTTTTTCTTTAAGAAAACCTTTAATAAAAATGATTGGAGAAGGAAGCGTTTTGCCAGAAATAAAAGGAGACGTTTTAAAAATTCCAGAAAATGAAGAAATTTTAAGAAAAATAGATTTTCCTCATTTTGTTTATCACTATGGAAGAGGTTTTTTAATTCCAGCAAAACTAAAAGAAAATTATGAGTGAAAAACTTTTTCAAAAATACAAAGTAGAAATTGAACTTTTGTCTCCTCTTTTTATTGGAAGCGGAAAAGAGTGGTATCCGAATGAATATTATTGGGATAAAGAAAAAGAGAATTTTCTTTATTTGGTTAATTTTGAAAAATTGAGGGAAAAATGCAGAGAAAAAAATATTGATCTTTTACATTCACTCAAAGAAAAAAGATTTTTTGAAAAAATTTCTTCTCCTTCGGTAAAAGGAGAAGTGAAAAGTTTTATTTTAACTAAATTTATAAAAGAAAATAGAATTCCTTTAAATAAGATTACCGAAAAAGCATTTGAAGTAAAAAGAGATCTTAAGAAATCAGTAAAAAGTTTTCCTTCGATTAGAGAGTTTATTAAAGACGGAAATGGAAATTATTTTATTCCCGGTTCTTCTTTGAAAGGATGTTTTAGAACTTTGTATTTGTGGAAAGAAGTTTCTTTTTTATCTGAAGAGGAAAAAAGTGAATTGATAAAATTCAATGAAAGGAAAATAAAGTTTAGAAAAAAGGCTTCTGATGAGTTTCAAAATAAAGTAGAAAGAAAGTATAACTCATTGTTCCAAAAGATTAGATTTTCAGATTTTTATTTCAAGGATCTTGAAGTAAGTATTACTCAAATTTTTAGGGGAAGAATTCCGCAATTTATAGAAGTAGTGGAAAAAGGAAAAGCAACCGGAGAAATTTGGATTGAAAAATTTCCTCAAGAAATAGAGGAAATAAAACTAAAAAGATTTAGAGAAATTTCAATAGAACTTTTAAAAACGCTGAATAAAAGTAGAAATGTCGGAGTAAAAAACCAAATGGAAATAAAAGATCAAATAAAAATAATAGAAGAAGTTTCTTCCTTAAAAGAAAACGAAACGATAATCCGGTTAGGTTTCGGGAAAGGATTTGATTTTACTACAGTAGGAGATTGGATAAAGAAAAATTTAGGTGATGAAGGGTTGAGGCTATGGTTTGAGTCAAAAAATAGACGGTTTAGTAAAAAGGCAAAAGAAGTTCTTAGAAAAGATCCTTTAAATTTTCCATTAACTTATTGGAAAGTTTATGATAAAACACCTTTTTTGGGTTGGGTAAAATTAACTTTTGAAAAAATTTAATTATGGCAAAAAAATTTATTTTTCTTACAAATATAGGAAATAGTGATATAGAAGAACTTAAAGGAGAAAAGAAGAAATTTTTTGAAACAACTAAAAGAATTTTAGAAGAAAATAAATGGGAGAATTTAACTTTAGGAATTTTAGAACCTGAAATTGAAGAATTAGAAAAAAGATATGAAGATTTTTCTTTTTCTAAAATATTTCTTTTTGGAACAAAACAAGAACCTTCTTATTCTCAAGATACTATTTATGCAGCAGAGATTGCGAAAAGAAAAATTATTTCAAGGTTTAATCTAAACAAAGAAGAAGTAGAGATAATTCCCATCAAGAAAAATCCGGCAGATTTTGATAAAATGCAGGTTTTTTATAAAGATTTTTTGGAAGGATTAAAGGAAATTTTAAATGAAAATACAGATCTGGTTGTTTCAATTACTGGAGGAACGCCTGCTCAAAATTTTTCTTTGCTTTTAAATTCCATCTTTCTTTTTCCGGAAAAAGTAAAAGCGGTTTATCTTTTCAGGGGACAGAAAAAACCAAAATTTTTAAATATAAATCAGGAGATTTTTAATGAAATTGTAGAAAAACAAATTCAAATTTTAAAAGAAAACGAACTTTTTTATCCCTCAATTAAGTTAATTGAAAAATGGCCCTTTTCATTCACTTATGATGAAAAAATAAAATTAGAATTTTCTTCTGCTATTTCGCAATTTAATTTTCAAAAAGCAAAAGAAATTTTAGAGAATTATCCACGTTT
>JAGHBK010000019.1 GCA_021161025.1 bacterium
GCTAACAATACAACGAATAACGAATCCCTAGGAAATATATGAAGATAAAACCTTTGGCAGATTATATTCTTATTGAACCAATAAAAGAGGAAGAAAAAACAAAATCTGGAATTTTCCTTCCTCAGACTGCAGAAAAAGAGAGACCAGAGCAAGGAAGGGTTATTGCAGTAGGTCCTGGTAGAAGGACTGAGGAAGGGAAGGTAATTCCGATTTCTGTAAAAGTGGGTCAAAAGGTTTTATTTACAAAATATGGCCCAAACGAAATAAAGGTCGATGGAAAAGAATATCTAATAGCAAAAGAAGAAGACATCCTAGCGATTATCGAATAACCACTACGAAATTACGAATCCGTACAAATATACAAATTCGTATATTAGTAAAAATTTGTAAATTCGTAGAAACTTATGGCAAAACAAATTTTGTTCAATGAAATTGCCAGAAAAAAATTAAAAACTGGCATCGATAAACTTACCAAGGCTGTTAAGGTTACTTTAGGACCTAAAGCTAGGCTGGTGGTTTTAGATAAAGGATTTGGAGCTCCAGATATTTCTGATGATGGAGTTTCTATTGCTAAAGAGATTGAATTGGAAGACAAAATTGAAAACTTGGGAGTTGAGATTATGAAAGAGGTAGCAGAGAAAACCTCAGATGTCGCAGGTGACGGAACAACTTCTGCTATGGTTTTATGCCAGGCAATAATTTCAGAAGGCCTCAAAAATGTAGCAGCTGGAGCAGATCCTTTATCTATTAAAAGAGGTATTCAAAAGGGAGTGAAAGCTGTGGTGAGATATTTGAAGGAGATGTCAAAACCTATTTCTAAGAAAGAAGAAATTGCTCAGGTAGCAACTATCGCTTCTTTAGATGAAGAAGTGGGAAATATGATTGCAGAGGTTTTCTCTGAGGTGGGAAAAGATGGAGTGATTACAGTTGAAGAATCAAAAAAGTTTGGTTTAGAAAAAGAAATTGTAAAAGGCCTTCAGTTTGATAGAGGATACATTTCTCCTTATATGATTACTGACACAGAAAGAATGCAGGCAGTTTTGGAAGAACCATATATTTTAGTTACAGATAGAAAGATTTCTGCTTTAACTGAAATTTTGCCAGTAATGGAAGCTGTTGCTAAAAGCGGGAAGAAAGATTTAGTAATCATTGCTGACGAAGTTGAGGGGGATGCTTTGGCTACTTTGGTGGTAAATAAATTAAGAGGAATAATAAATACTTTAGCTGTTAAAGCTCCTGGTTTTGGCGAAAGGAAAAAAGAAATGTTACAAGACATTGCTATTGTAACAGGCGCCCAAGTGATTTCTGAAGAGTTGGGATTAAAATTAGAGAATATTAAATTGGAGCAGTTAGGCAGAGCAAGAAAGGTTGTTGCTGAAAAAGAAAAGACAACAATTATTGAGGGAAGAGGAAAGAAAGAAGATATTGAAGATAGGATTTCTCAGATTAAGAGGGAAATTAAGACTACAGAGTCAGAGTTTGATAAAGAAAAACTAGAAGAAAGGTTAGCAAAGTTAGTAGGAGGGGTAGCAGTAATTAAAGTAGGAGCTGCTACAGAAGTAGAGCAAAAAGCGAGACAGAAAAAGACAGAAAATGCATTAAATGCTACTAGAGCAGCAATTGAAGAAGGAATACTTCCTGGTGGAGGGGTGGCACTTTTAAAGTCCGTTCCGGTTTTAGAGAAAATTGAATTAGAGGGTGATGAAAAGACAGGTTTAAATATTCTAAAGAAAGCTTTAGAAAAACCGATTAGACAGATTGCTGAAAATGCTGGAATGGATGGCTCTGTAGTGGTTCAAAAAGTTAGAGAGGCTGGGAGGAATTTTGGCTTTAATGCTCAAAAGGGGAAGTTTGAGGATTTAATTACAGCTGGAGTTATTGATCCCACTAAAGTGGTAAGGACAGCTTTGGAAAATGCAGCTTCTGCAGCCTCTATGCTTTTAACCACAGAAGCTGTAGTCGGGGAATTACCAGAAAAAGAAGAAAAGAAAAGTGTAGGGATGGAACCAGAATACTAAGATTTCGTTTTGAGGATTTGATTTTTGTTTTGAAAGGTTGGTTTTCGGTCGGGATGGTTGCCCGACCAATTTTGCTTTATCTTGTAAAATTAATAATTTTGGACTAAAATTTGAGATAGGGGAGAAACGAAAGCAGAATTTAATACAATTATTTCATGTCTCGGATTAAGGTTAGAAAAAATCTTCAAATTAAGTTTTTAAGTGACATTCGGAAAATATTAGGTGTTAGTAAATGGAGAGAAATGGCAAAGATTCTAAAGGTCCATCCTAGAAGTTTATCCGATTGGAAGAATGGAAGATATACCTTACCCGAAAATATTTTTAGAGAATGTATACAACTTACAGACGGAAAGATAGGGGTTCCACCATATAAAATTTTACCGGACTTTTGGAATGTGAAAACAGCGGGTAAAAAGGGAGCATTTGTACGGAATAAGCTGTATGGGAGTCCAGGAACTTTAGAAGGGCGAAGGAAGGGTGGTTTAATTTCTCAGAAAAGAAGAAAGTTACATCCTGAACTTTATCAGCACTGTTGTATAGGAAGAAGAAAAAATATTTCAATCCCTCCCAGAAGCCCAGAACTGGCAGAATTTTTTGGAATCATTTTAGGAGACGGAGAGATTACCGATAACCAGGTGATTATTTCACTAAATAAAGAAAACAATAAAAATTATTCCTTTTTTATACGTAAGTTGGTAAAAAAATTGTTTAATATTAACGCCCCGATTTACTATTATCATACGCCAACGCATGAGAATGAGATTACCGTAACAATTTCTAGCAAGAATCTAGTTGATTTCCTCTCTTCAAATGGACTTAAAAAAGGAAATAAAGTAAAACAACAGGTGGGAGTACCTAAGTGGATTAAAGCCAAAACCAGGTTTTCGAAAAGCTGTCTTCGAGGATTAATTGATACAGATGGTGGAGTGTATTATCATAATCATAAAAGTCATGGATGCAAATGTTTTAATATTGGTTTAGCATTTTCAAATAGATCTTTTCCGTTATCGAACTTTGTGAAAGATACTTTATCTCTCCTTGGTTTTACTCCCAAGTTTGGGTCAAGAGAATTTGACGTTTACTTATACAGAGAGTCAGAGGTTTATCGGTATGCTAAAGAGATTGAATTTCATAATCCTTACCATGATGAGAGATTGAGAAAATTTAAAAAACATAAAGCAGTTTTTCTAGGGAGGAGTACGCCTAATTGGCATGGCACTGGTTTGGAGAACCAGCGGGCTTAGGCCCTTGTGGGTTCGAGTCCCACCTCCTCCGCAATGAAGGTTTTAAGGAGCCTGTAAAAAATAAAAAAAGCCACCCCGAGGGGTGTTTTAGTAAGATGGTTTTATCTCCGGCTGCGGCCTAGCGAGGAATGATAACGATTACGTAAAACGCCAGGGTCTATTTTGATTTTTAGCTTGCGAACAATCTCTTGATACCTGTTTCTTATAGTGACCTCTGTGATATTTGCCGCTTTTGCAATTTCCTTTTGTGTTCTCCGTGCTCCTGTTAAGATGCTTGCAATATATAAGGCTGCGGCTGCTAACCCTATAGGACTTTTTCCTCCTACTATTCCTAATTCCTCTATTACTTCTATTATCTCTATTGCCCTTTTTTGGGTTTCCACTGATATGCTTAATTGATTTGCCAAACCTGGAATGAAATCTTTTGTCTTTGGTCTGGGGAACTGTAGGTTTAGATTTCGAAGCATAAGTCTTACATAGTATCTTAAGCTTTTCTTATCTAGCGCTGCCTCCTCGAAATCATCTAAAGAGCGAGGAATTCTGTGAAGTCTACAGGCAAGGTAGATTGCAGCTGTGGCCATTGTTTCTATTTTTCTTCCCCTCACTAGTTTTTTCCTCAGGGCTTTTCTGTAGATCATTGCTGCTGTCTTTTGAACATTCCTTGAAATACGGAGTTGACTGGCAACTCGGCTTATCTCAGGTAATGCCTTTGATAAGTTTTTTGCTACAGAGTCATATACTATGGTTCTAATCTGTAATTTCCGTAACCGGTAGATTTGGGCTCTATTCTTTGGTTGAAGGGGGTGACCAAAGATATCTCTGTTAGTTTTTCCGATAGACGTGGACAAACCCTTATCAGGAAGTAAGTAGGTAGTAGGTGAACCAACTCTACTTCGTTCTCTTTCTTCATCGTGAGTAAAAGCCCGCCACTCAGGGCCTTCGTCTATTAAAAGATCATCATTAATAACTAAGCCACAGTCAGCACAAATTGTATCGCCTCTGGTATGATCTATGATAATGTTTTTACCGCCGCACTCCGGACACCGTTGAATATTTTTGTAAGTTGAATTTTTCTTAACCTCTGACAAATTTTTCACCTCTCACCTTTTAATTTGGAATAATACTAATTTTAATATAACTGAAATTAAAAACTTCTTCAAGTGGCTGGAAATTCAAAAAGACAAACTCTCTTTTTAGAGCCAAGGCTGGAATTTATACCTCCAAGGCATTTATCTACCAGATTTTAAATTTTGGGTTGCAAAATTTCTTGTAACGAGTTATTATTAACCTATAGAAAAACTTGAAAGGTTGAAGTTGATTTTGAAATTTAAATATGTTACTTAAAGAAAAATTAACCTTATCAATATTACCTGAAAAATTGGGTATTTGTCATTTAGGAAAAAATAGCCCTATTCCAGAATGGGCAAAGAGAACCGAAGGTTTTTGTTCTATAACCAGAACGCCAGATGAACTTTCTGTTGTTTGTCCTCAAGAAGAAATTCCCAATGAAGTAATGGCAGAAAAAGATTGGCGAGTTTTAAAAGTGAAAGGACCTTTGGGTTTTGTTTTGACTGGAATTGTTTCTTCTTTGTCTACACCTTTAGCAAAAGCTGGAATTAGTATTTTATACATATCAACCTACGAAACAGATTATTTATTAGTGAAAGATCAGGACTTAGCAAAAACAATCGAAATCTTAGAGAAGTTTTGTAACATCATAAAGTAAATATGGTATTTGAAAATATCTTACAAAGTTTAGTTTTTTGGGTTTTATCTCATGGAATCAAAATTTTAGTAATTTTGATTGGAACCTATCTTATTACAACTCGTTTTGTGAGAGTTTTTATTATTAAAATCACAAAAGGGATTATTAAAAGAACCTATAAAGTGCAGGGAACAAAAGATGGCAAAATCCGAAAGACGAGAGAAAAAACTTTAGTTGAAGTTTTTACCTCTACTATAAATTTTGTAATTTGGGCTATTGTCATTTTAACTATTCTGCCAGAATTTGGGATAAATATTGGGCCACTTTTGGCAAGTGCGGGAATTTTAGGTTTAGCTATCGGTATGGGTTCTCGGAGTTTAATTTCAGATTATATTTCAGGCCTTTTTATATTAATTGAAGACCAGTATCGAGTTGGAGAAGAAGTTGAGATAGCTGGTGTTAGGGGCAAAGTAAAAAGTTTAAGTTTGAGGCGAACTATTTTAAAAAATCAAGAAGGAACAATTTTTTATATTCCTAATGGCCAGGTAACTAAGGTTTCTAATCTCTCAAGAGGCAAAAAATAAAAATGCCAAGCTCTCCAATCGATGAAATTAAAAATCGTCTCGATATTGTAGAGGTTATTGGAAGTTATATTAATTTAAAAAAAGCAGGAGCAAATTACAGAGCTCTTTGTCCTTTTCATTCAGAGAAAAACCCTTCTTTTTTTATTTCTCCAGCTAGACAAATCTGGCATTGTTTTGGCTGCAATCGCGGAGGTGATGTTTTTAAGTTTGTGATGGAGATTGAGGGAGTAGAGTTTGGAGATGCTTTGAGGATTTTAGCTCAAAGAGCTGGAGTAGAGTTAAAACCTCAAGATCCAAGATTAAAAACGGAAAGGAAAAGATTTTATGAAATTTATGAGTTAGCTACTAAATTTTTTGAGAGACAATTGGAAGGAAAAACTGGAAATAAAGTAAAAGAATATTTAAAAAAAAGAGGAATTTCAAAAGATTCAATAATAAAATGGAGATTAGGTTGGGCACCAGAAACTTGGAGGGGTCTATTAGATTTTTTGGTGTCTCAAGGTTACAAAAGAGAAGAGGTTCTAAAAGCGGGTTTGGCAATTAAAAATGAAAAAGGGAATATCTATGATAGGTTTAGAGGAAGAATAA
>JAGHBK010000049.1 GCA_021161025.1 bacterium
ATATTAGAGCAGCGATAAATTTGGGAATTGTAAAAGTTAATATTAATACTGAATTAAGACTAGCTTTCACTGAGAACTTGAGGAAAGCTTTGAAAGAAAGAAAAGAATTTATTCCTTATAAGTATTTACCCGTTGCTATTTTAGCTGTTCAAAAGGTCGTTGAGAAAAAAATTAAGTTATTTAAAAGCCAAAATAAAATAACAATATGAAAATTGTTCATGAAACTGAAAAATGTATTGGTTGTGGTGCCTGTACAGTTGTTTGTCCCAAATATTGGAAAATGGGAGATGACGGAAAGGCTCATCTTTTAAATTCAAAAATCAATCCTGATACTAAAAATGAAGAATTAGAAATTAAAGAAACAGAATGCAATCGGGAGGCAGTTAATGTTTGTCCTGTTCAATGCATTCATATCCAAAAATAATTAAAAAATGTTAACTCTAAGTGCTAAAATTCGAAAAACTTTAGGAAGGAAAGTAAAAACCCTCAGAAGAGAGGGAAGATTACCTGCTGTTTTATATGGTCCAAAAATCGAAAATTTACCTTTAGAGATAGAGAAAAAGAGTTTTGAAAAAATCTATAAAACAGCAGGAGAAAGCACTCTTATATTTCTTGAAGTGCCAGAGAAAAAGAAACATTTTCATGTTTTGATCCAGAATGTCCAACTCGATCCCATTACCTTAGAGCCTCTTCATGTTGATTTTTTTCAACCCTCTCTTAAAGAAAAAATTGAAGCAAGAATACCTTTAGTTTTTGAGGGTGAGTCAAAAGCAGTAAAAGACCTTGGAGGTACTTTAGTAAAACACCTTACAGAGATAGAAGTTAAAGCCCTACCTCAAGATTTGCCACCCGAAATTAAAGTCAATATAGAAAAGTTAAAGACTTTTGATGACGAAATTTTAGTCAAAGATTTACCTATTCCAGAAAAAGTTGAGGTCCAAAGAAAGCCTGATGAAATTGTAGTTACAGTTTCACCACCTGAAAAAATAGAAGAGGAGTTAGAAAAACCAATAGAAGAGAAAGTAGAAGAAGTAGAGAAAGTTGAAGAGGGAAAAGAAGAAGAAATTAAATAGAAATTTATTGAAATTACTAGAAATTGATAGAAATATTAACAATGAATTTCTACAAATTTCGCGAAGCAAATTTTCATAAATTTATCATTGTTATTTTGATTTTGGCTTTAGTTTTGCCATATTTTAAGGTTTTTGGTCAAGATCTCACTGAGGAAAGGAGAGATTTAGGGGAAGAATTGGAGAGATTGGAGGCAGAGATTGCCAAAATAGATGAAGATATCCAAAAAACAGAAACAGAAAAGAAAACATTGCAAAATCAAATTTATATTCTAAAGAGCAGAATTAGAAAGCTCGACCTTCAAATTTATCAGTCAAAGATAATGATAGAAGACCTTTCAGAACAAATGAAAGATACCGAAAACTCTATTTTAGAAACCACTGCAAAAATTAATGAATCAAGAAAACATCTAGCTTGCAACTTACAACTCATTTATGAGGCAGATCAAAAATCTTTAATTGAGATTTTGTTGTCGGAAAAAGAGCTTTCTGATTTCTTTGATGATTTAATGAAATTAGAAGCCCTTAATGCAAAAAGCCAAGAACTTTTAAAGAACATTGAGGATTTAAAAACTCAATTAGAAGACCAAAAAGAAGCTCTAGAAAGTGAAAAGCAGGATTTGGAGAACTTAGTTTTATTACAAACTCTTCAAAGAAAAGAATCAGCTCAAGCTAAAGAAGAAAAAGATTATCTTTTACGTTTAACAGAGGAGGAGTACCAAAAAAAACTTCAAACAAAAGAGGAGAAAGAAAAAAGAGCTGCTGAAATTAGGGCGAGAATCTTCGAATTAATTGGTGTTCCGAAAGCCCCTACCTTTGGTGAAGCTTACGAGATTGCAAAGTATGTCTCTAGCATTACCGGAGTTAGACCAGCCCTTATTTTAGCAGTTTTAGAGCAAGAGTCAGATATTGGAAAAAATGTAGGGCAATGTTATTTGAAAAACCCCTCTACTGGAGAAGGGGTTGTTGCATTTAATGGAAAAAAAGTTTCAAGAGTAATGAAACCTTCAAGAGACGTCCCTTACTTTTTACAGATTACTAAAGAATTAGGAAGAGACCCTTATAATACTCTAGTTTCTTGTCCAATGCAATATGGGTGGGGAGGAGCTATGGGCCCTGCTCAATTCATTCCTTCCACTTGGATGTTATATAAAGATAAAGTATCAGCTATTACTGGGAAAAGTGCTGACCCCTGGGATATAAAAGATTCATTTTTGGCAGCAGCTTTGTACCTAGCAGATTATGGAGCTACAAAACAGACCTATAATTCAGAGTGGGCAGCAGCTATGATTTATTTTTCAGGGACTACTAAAAGAACTCGTTACAATGGTTATGGGTTTTACGGTGATTCTGTTATGAGAAAAGCTGAAAGAATACAAGGCGAGATTGAAGTATTAGAGAGAGTAAGTGGTTAAATTATTTCAGTTTCTTTTGGAGTGGCTTTATTACCTTATCAAGTTCACCTTCCATTATATCTTCTAGGTTATGCCAACTCTTTTTAATTCTATGGTCTGTTAATCGATTTTGGGGAAAGTTATAAGTCCTAATTTTTTGGGCTCTTTCAGCCCTTTTAATTTGTGCTCTTCTTTCTTCAGAAAGTTTCTCTATTTCAGCTAACCTTTTTCTTTCTAAAAGCTTTGCTTCCAAAATCGCCATTGCGTTTTCTCTGTTTTGCAACTGACTTCTTTCTGTTTGAGAAGTCACTGTAATTCCTGTGGGTAAATGTAAAATTCTCACAGCTGTTTCTCTTTTGTTTACATATTGTCCTCCAGGACCTGAAGCTCTAAAGAATTCAAATTTTAAATCCTCTGGTTTGATTTGAATTTCGGTTTTTTTGGGCTTTGGTAAAACAGCTACTGTAGCAGTTGAAGTATGAATTCTTCCCCTCTTTTCTGTTTCAGGGATTCTTTGAACCCTGTGAACACCACCTTCATATTTCATTTTTGAAAACACTTCAGGACCAGAGAGTTCTAAAATTACTTCTCTAAATCCCCCGAGATCAGTAGGTTTTGCATCTAAAATTTTTTGCTTCCAACCCATAGATTGAGCATATTTTGAATACATTCTAAATAAGTCAGCAGCAAAAAGGGCAGCTTCCTCACCTCCGGTCCCTGCCCTAATTTCTAAAATTGCACTTTCAAAGTTTTTATTTGTCATCTTTTTTCTTTTTAACTTTTTCTAATCTTTTTCTGAATTTTTGGACTTGACCTAAAGTATCAACAATTTTCTCTTTTCCTGTATAAAATGGATGGCAAGCAGAACAAATTTCAACCTCAATAAATTCTTTAGTTGAACCAACAGTGAAAGTGTTGCCACAAGCACATTTAACTTGAGCATTTGTATAATATTTTGGATGAATGTCTTTTTTCATAATATTAATATTTTAGCAACACTTGAAAAAAAATCAAGGTTGATTTATAAAATAAAATACCATATAATGAAATTTGTATGAAAGCAACTATTATTGAAAAGATGGTTCAAAACAAAAAAAGAAAATTTGGGATAAATCTGGAAGAAATGCTAAAAGCTGGATTACATTTTGGACACTCTCCCTCCAAACGCCACCCTAAAATGGAGCCTTTTTTATTTGGAGTAAGGAACGGTATTCATGTCATCGATTTGGAAAAAACCGTAGAAAAACTAGAAGCTGCTTTAGAGTATATTCAAAATCTTATCTCTGAAGGGAAAAATTTGCTTTTTGTGGGGACAAAAATTCAAGTAAAGGAACTAATTAAAGAAACAGCTAAAGAGTGTAATTTGCCTTATGTTGCCGAAAGATGGCTTGGGGGAACTTTTACAAATTTTGATATAATTAAAAAAAGAATTGAGTATTATAAAGACTTAGAAAAAAAGAAAAAAGAAGGAGAGTTGGATAAGTATCCAAGGGAGGAGAAAATAAAGTTTGAAAAGATACTTCAGGAATTAGAACAAAAATATGGTGGCTTACAAGATGTCAAAGATCTTCCTGATGCAATTTTTGTTGTAGATGTAGAAAAAGAAAAAATAGCGATTTCTGAAGCCAGAAAGAAAGGAATTAAAATAATAGCAATTTGTGATACAAACGGTAATCCCACCTTGGTAGATTATCCTATTCCAGCTAACGATGATTCGGTTACATCAGTAAAATATATTTTAGATAAGGTAAAGGAAGTAATAAAAAAAGCAAAAAGTAAAGCAAAAAGTGTAAAAGAAAAAGAATAAAAATATGGTGAATATAGAAAAGGTCAAACAACTTAGGGAAGAAACGGGAGTCTCGGTTATAGAATGTAAAAAGGCCTTAGAAGAATCAAAAGGTGATATCAAAAAAGCTAGAGAGCTTTTAAAAGAAAAAGGCGAGATGATTTTAGAGAAGAAGGCTCAAAGGGAAGCAAAGGAAGGAATAATTGAAAGTTATATTCATCCAAATAAAAAAATTGGGGTATTAATTGAATTAAATTGCGAGACAGATTTTGTAGCTCGCTCAAAAAAATTTCAAGAATTAGCCCATGAGTTATGCTTGCAAATTGCAGCAATGGCTCCAGAAAATGTAGAGACTTTAATGGAGCAACCCTGGATAAAAGATGAAACTAAAACAATCAAGGGCTTCATATCAGAGGCTATAGTTAAATTGGGAGAAAATATAATAGTTAAAAGATTTCAAAGATTTCAAATATAATGTCTACTTTAATTGCGATATTAATTTTGATGGCAAGTTTAGTGGGAATGGCTATAATTTTGTTGCGGAAAATTCCAATACTTGTTACTTTGCCAGAGTCTTTTGAAGTGCCAGAAAGAGAAGATGTCTTTCTCCTTATTAAAAAAAAGATCAAACAAAATAATCCCTTTAAAAACTTTTCTTATGAGTTGTTTTTACAAAAAATATTATCGAAAGTAAAAAT